>JBPCPQ010000335.1:0-10300 GCA_050999015.1 Pyrinomonadaceae bacterium
TTAGTGTCAGCACAAGCATGATGGCGAGCCAGAAGAAGCCGGCGGCCACCGCGACCATGATGAGGCGCGAACCGTAGCGGACGTGCATGAAAAATAGAATTACGAGCACCGCCTTCGTTACTGCGATTGTCATTGCGATGATGTCGTTCATCGGCTTGAAGCCGGTAAGCGCGCCGAAATCAACATTGGCAGCGGCGACCGTCAGGATGGTGCCTAACATCAACGCGCCGAACACGACGTAATATATTTTTCGGGAGACGATGTGTTCCGACATACTACAAAACCCTTAGAGCGATTTTTGTTAAAGATTATCAAAATTGTTCCGCTGTAGCGCTCATGGCAGGCGAGCCGCCTGCGCTCCCAGCCAAACAACATTCTTTACGACTTCACTAATGCCCCTCGCCGTAGTGCGCGCCCAGTAGATAAAGCAGCGGGAACAGGAATATCCAAACGATGTCAACGAAGTGCCAGTAGAGTCCGAATAGCTCGACGGGCGCGTGATACTCCGGCGAATACGCCCCGCGCCACGCGCGCCACATGATCGGCAGCAGAATCGCGATGCCGATAATCATGTGCAGAGCGTGTAGACCGGTCATCGCAAAGTAAATCCAATAGAACATCTGAATGTTTTGCAACGCGACACTCGCCGGGAAGTGAACATCGCCCGAAGGGATAAACCAACCGCGAATAGGAATCAAGCCGTCACGGTATTTGGTCGCATACTCAAAAGCTTTGACGCCGAGGAACGTCGCGCCAAGCAATGCCGTCAGCGCCATGAAGAACACTTGCGTGCGGCGCGTTCTTCCGATCTGCGCCGCCCACACCGCGAGCGCCATTGTCAGGCTGCTGCAAATCAGCACGACGGTATTGAAGGCACCGAGTTTCCAGTCGAGGTGGTTGCTCGCCGCTGCGAACGCCTCCGGGTAGAGCGTGCGGTAAATGAGGTAGACGAGAAACAACCCGCCGAAGAACATCACCTCCTGAACCAGAAAAACCCACATCCCAATGGTTCCGGCCTCGCGCTGTTGTTCGAGGTTGTCGAAGTGATGAGCCAATGCCGCGTGCGCCGACTCCGGCGCGGCATGATGTGTCGCCGTCATTTCGTGCGTTGCCAATTTACTCTCCCTTCTAAACGATGAACGATGAACAAGAATGCCTTTATTTCATCCCTCATCCCTCATCCCTCATCCTTTCTTCCCGTCCGTCGGCTGCTCGCCTTCGATGGGTTGCGCCGGGGTGTCGCCGGGGCCGACGACTTCGACCTCCTGCATCGGCCTGAACTCGTAAGCCTCCCACGTGACGACCGGCGTGGTCACAAAGTTTTCGGTCGGTGGCGGCGAGGCGGTGCGCCATTCGAGTCCGGTCGCCGGCCACGGGTTGGCCGAAGCGAAGCGCCCGTAGCGCATTGACCAGATGAAATATATCATCGGAATCAACATTCCGACGGCGAGGATCGAAGCGCCCGACGTGCTCATCACGTGGAGCACCTGCCACAGCGGTTCGTCTGCCGGGTAGGCGTGGTAGCGGCGCGGCATGCCCATGTAGCCCAGAAGGAACTGCGGGAAGAACGTCAGATTAAAGCCGACGAAAATGACCAGCGCCCCGAACCTGCCCCACCCTTCGGGGTACATCCGCCCGGTAATCTTCGGCCACCAGTAATGCAGGCCGCCGAGGTAGCCCATCAACGCGCCGCCGACCATGATGTAATGAAAGTGCGCGACGACGAAGTAGGTATCGTGGACGTGGATGTCGAGACCGAGCGCGGCGAGAAACAAGCCGGTCATCCCGCCGATGATGAAGAGGCCGATGAACGCCAGCGCGTAAAGCATCGGCGTGTCCCACGAGATCGAGCCTTTGTACATCGTCGCCGTCCAGTTGAAGACCTTCACCGCCGAGGGAATCGCCACCGCGTAAGAGATAATTGAGAAGATTAACCCGGCGTAGATTGACTGACCGCTCGTGAACATGTGATGTCCCCAGACGAGAAAGCCGAACACTGCAATCGCGATGCTTGCGAACGCGACGAACGTATAGCCGAAAATGTTCTTTCTGGAGAAAGTCGCGATCAGTTCACTGACGACGCCCATCGAGGGCAGCAGCATGATGTAAACCGCCGGGTGCGAGTAGAACCAGAAGAGGTGCTGGAACAAAACGGGGTCGCCGCCAAGCGCCGGGTCGAAGATGCCGATGCCCGCGAGGCGTTCGAGCGCGAGCAGCAGGATTGTGATGGCGATGACGGGCGTTCCGAGAATGAAGATCAGGCTCGTCGCGTAGTGCGCCCAAATGAAGAGGGGCAGACGAAACCACGTCATGCCGGGGGCGCGCATCGTGTGGATCGTGACGATAAAATTTAAGCCCGTCAGGATTGACGAGAAGCCGTTGATGAAAATTCCGAGGCCGGCGGCGACGACGTATGTGTTCGAGAAGGTCGTCGAGTAAGGCGCGTAGAACGTCCAGCCCGTGTCAACGCCGCCGTTCAGAAGCGCCCAGAACGTCAGGATGCCGCCCGCCATGTAAATGTACCAACTGAGTAGATTGAGGCGCGGGAACGCGAGGTCTTTCGCGCCGATCATCAGCGGGATGAGAAAGTTTCCGAGAATCGCCGGGATTGATGGAATCAGAAAAAAGAAGACCATCAAAATCCCGTGGTGCGTGAACAGCTTGTTGTAGGTCTGCGACTCGACGAGGTCGCCCGCCGGTGTCAGGAGTTCGAGACGGATAATCACTGCGTAAGCGCCGCCAAGGAAGAAGAAGAAGGACACCGACGCCAGATACAACAGCGCGATGCGCTTGTGATCGAGCGTCAGTAACCACGACTTGATGCCGTAGTCGGCGGTTAGGTAATTGACGTGCGCGTGGCGAACGCGCGGCGCGTCAATCGTCGGCACTGTTGTATCTACTGCTGTACTCATAATTACTCTTACGATTGCGGATTGCGGATTGCGGATTGCGGATTGAAGGCTGACAGGATTCCGCAATTTTGTAGCAACCGCATCGGAAAAAAGTATTCACTCACTGCTGCCGCCTCCCACTTTGACCCTGCGGACGCTGGGTCGAGCGTTGCGCGGGCGCACCTTCGGGTTGTCCGCCCGTCGAACCGGGCGCGTTCGTCACCGGCGCGCTTCCCTCGCTCGGCGTGGTCGGCCCAATCGGATTCGAGCGTTGCGCGTCCGGGTCAATGCCTGTGGTCGTCGTCGCGCCGTTTCCGGTCGTCGCCCCGCCCGCGCCGCCTTCGGTCGTCGTGCCGAGCGAACGAATGTACGCGATAAGGTTCAGCAACTGTTCTTCGCTGACTTGCCCCTGATAGGTCGGCATGATCTGTTGAAAACCGGCTACCGTCTTGGCGCGCGGGTTGACGATTGACTCACGGATGTACGCCTCGTCGGCGACGACGCTCGCGCCGCTATCGAGTTGCACCTGTTTGCCGAAAAGTCCCTGCAACATGGGGCCGCTCCCCTGCTCGTCGTTGCGGTGACAGGTCGCGCAACCCAAACTCTGAAATACCTTCTGCCCCTGCGACGCGGGCGAATCGGTCGCGCCGCCGGCGAGCCACGCCTGATAGTCGGTCGGCTCCATCACGACGACGTAGCCGCCCATCCCTGAATGGTTCGTCCCGCAGTATTCGGCGCAGAACAAATAGTAGCGCCCCGGCTTCGTCGCCTCGAACCACGTCGTTGTGTAGCGACCGGGAACAACATCAGCCTTGATGCGAAATGCCGGGACGTAGAAGCTGTGAATCACGTCCTCGGTCGCCATCGTCAGCTTAACGCGGCTGCCGACGGGCACATGCAATTCGTTAATCTCGCGCTGCCCGCCGCCGTGCTGAAATTTCCACATCCACTGCTTGCCGACGACGTAAATTTCCATCGCCTGCTCCGGCACGCGATACATCTTGAAATAGAGACTCGCGCCCCACGCGAAGATCGTCATCGCGATTAGTAATGGGATGACCGTCCACAGCGTTTCAAGCGTAATCGAGCCGGCGACGGGTCGCGGCACTTCGTTCGGCGCGCGGCGGCGATACCTGACAGCGAAGAAAATAATGAGTGCCGTAATCAGCACGGAAAAGAAGAGCGTGATGACGATCAGGTATAAATACAGCGCGTCCACTTCGCCCGCAATGGTTGACGCCTGCTCGGGCGCGAATGGCACCCATGGTTGCAAAGACTGCATAGCGTTTACGCCGTTCCTCCCCCGATCACGCTCTCCTCCCAACGACCGCCGCTCCCGTTACGGCGTCCGCGCCGCACCAACGCAAAAATCAATACCGCGAGGCCGACGACGGTTGCGACGCCCGCCGCGCGCATCACCGCCATCACCGGCGCAAACTTACCCGTCGCCGGGTTGTAGTGGTAGCAATACAAAATCAACTTATCAATTGGCGAACCGATTTTACCCGCCGACGCCTCGACCAAGCCGAGCCGCACCTCCTTCGGCGCATACTCGATGCCGTAAAAATAATGCGAGAGTTTTCCTTCGGGCGTCGCGACCATGATCGCACTCGCGTGCGCGAACTGGTTCGAGTTCGTATCCCACGCATAGCCGAAGCCGACGGCATTAGTTAACCGATCAATCTCCGCTTTGTCGCCGGTCAGAAAGTGCCAGCCGCTTTCCGCACCGTCGCGCCCGTAGCGTTTCAGGTAGGTTTCTTTTTTACGCGCGGCGAGTTCCGGCGTCTCGCGCGGATCGAAGCTGATTGTCACCACGTCGTACTCTTTCCCGGCGGTAAACTTCAGCGCCTCCATCGTTCCCACCAGCGCGTTCAAAACCTGATTGCACAACATCGGGCACTCGTAATAAACGAGCGACACGATGACCGGCTTTTTCCCGAAGAGGTCGCCGAGTTTCACAGCGCGTCCCGTCTCGTCGCGGAACGTCGCGTCGAGCGGGATTTGTTCGCCGAGGCGCTGCTCGATTGTGATGTCCTTCAGAACCTCCGGCTTTCCGCCCTGCGGCAGCGCACTCTCAGGCGGACGACCGTACTGCGCGCTTGAGACAGAAGGCAGAAGGCAGAAGGCAGTAAGCAGTAAAAGGCAGAAGGCGCAAGACAGTGAGCAGTAGGCAGCGCCTAAGCCACAAAATGAAACTGATGGCTCAAGGCTCCGATTGATCTTCTTTCTGCCCTCTGCCTTCTGCCTTCTGCCTGCTGCCTTCTGCCTGCTCATTGATTCCTCCGCTCCGGCTGTCGTCCCGAACTCGACGACGACGGGATGGTTTCGCCCTCGATCTTGTTCTGTTCCTCTTCGCTCGTGGGCTGACCTTGCGTTTTCTCCGCTTCGCGTCGGGCCATTAACTTCTTCGCTTCCTCAATCGGGATTCTCACCCTGCCGGGCTGACCCGGCGCTCCTTCGACGAGGCCGTAACTTCCCAAGTCGTGATCCCAGATTTTACGCACCGATTTCATCTCGGCCTGCGGCTCTCTCAGTTCGAGTTTCCTCTCGCTCTCGGCGGTCAGCACGTCGCTTCTCTCTTCAATCCCAAAGCCGGGCGCACCCTGCAAGCGCGGCTCGGGTGGTAGGCGTTCTTTCCCCTGACGTGCGACCGGCGACGGGGGCAGTTCGTTGCTTTTGGCGCGGGCTTCAAAGAACTTGAAAAGCAAAAGCATCAGCACGCACACGACGACGCCGAAGATGAACAACCCGACGACGAACTTCGCAATCGGCCCGACGCTCACATCGCTGACTTCGTGCGCCACGTCCGGGTTCCTGATGAACGACACGTCCGGCGTCAAGTGGATGTCGTCCCCCCGCCGCCCGCCCGTGTGGTAGATCGTGTCTCTTTCCTTCATGCTCGAACCTCAGAAGTAGTGGTCAGTGTCCAGAGATAGTAGGCAGCGGGCAGCAGGCAGTTTGAAGAAGATTTCAAATTTGAAATCGCAAATTTGAAATCACCGAAAGCCCACATCTCCAATTCAAAAACTCAACCCATCGAATCTCGCCTCACCAATCACCAATCTTAAATCTTTCAACTCTTACCTTGAATCTCAAACCACGAATCCCAAATTTCAAATCTCGAATCTGAAATTCTTTCAAACTTGCTCACTGCCTTCCGCTTTCTGCCTTCCGTCTCTTCTGCCCGCTGCCTGCTGCCTGCTGCTTACTTCTCTCAGTGGTGGCTCGCGGCGACGGCGAGCGCCTTGTCGAGGTCGGGTGCGCCGATGGGCAGCAGCGGGCGTTGCCGCAGTTGCCGCAGGAAGTACCACAGCCAGATGCCGCCGAGGCCGATGATCGCGGCGAACATCGTCACGAAGTCAATCAACAACTGCATCTCCGGGTGGTCGCCGCCCTCGCCGTGATACGATGCCGGGGCGATCAGATACACCCAGTCAATCCCGCGCGCGACCAAAACGAGAAGCGCGACAATGACCAGTCGTCGCGCATTGCGCTTCAAATCGCGCGACAACAGCAGCGCGAACGGCAAGGCGAAATGAAGCACCACGACGGCGAGGCCGATCAACTGCCAGCCACCGCGCAGGCGGCGCAAGTACCACGAAATTTCTTCCGGCAAGTTGGCCGACCAGATAATCAGAAACTGCGAGAACGCGAAGTAGGCGTAAATCATTACGAACGCGAGCAGCAGTTTGCCGAGGTCGTGAAAGTGCGACGGCGCGTAGACGTGCGACATCGGCTCGCGCTTTGAGAGCATCACTAGCGCGGTGATCGTGAAGGCCATCGCCGTCAATCCCCACGCCGCCATCACGAGCAGGCCGTAGATCGTCGAGAACCAGTGCGGTTCGAGCGACATGCCCCAGTCAATCGCCGCGAACGACACCGTCAGGCCGAACAGCAGAAGGCCGGGGGCGCTGACGTTTTGCAGCTTCCTGCTCACGCGCGGGTCGCCGGTGTGATCCTGCTCGAGCGACCACTTGTTGAGAAAGTATGCGAGCGCGAACCACGCCGCGAAGTAAATGCCGGCGCGCACGAGAAAGAACGGGATGTTCAGGTAGGGTGACTTGTGCTGCAAAATCGGGTCGGCTCTGACCACATCGGCGTGCGACCATTCGTAGAGCGAATGAATGCCGAGGGCGACGGGAATGAACATGATGAACAGCAACGGAATGGTGCGCGTCGAGGCTTCGAGTATTCTTCGGATGACGAGACCCCACGCGCCGCCCGAAAGGTGTTGCAGCATCAGAATCGCAAGGCTGCCGACGGCGATGCCGGTGACGAACATAAAGCCGACGAGGTACGAGCGGAAGAACTGCGCGAGAAAACCATTCGAGCCGTGCGCCGCCGCCTCGCCGCCCGCGACACTTGCTTCGGGGCTGTGCGTGAGCGTGCCACTGAAGAAAGCGATGAGCGCGCACAACACGAGCGCGGCGACACCGACGACGAACGCGCGCCCCTGCCACCGGTCGGCATCAACGGGAAGGTTGTAGTTTGAAGAAGTCTCCATCAATGCTGCTGGCCTCCCGCGTGTGGCTGCCCATTGCCTTGCGGTTGCGCCGCGCCGCCGGGCGCGAGTTGACCGCGCTTCTCCGCCGGCACGTCGTCAATCGTCGCGCGTTGACTTAGTTGCAGCGCGCGGATGTAGGCGATGATCTTCCAGCGGTCTTCGACAAACACGAGGTCGGCATACGCCGGCATCGCGCCCCAGCCGTTCGTAATCACGTCAAAGTAGTGCGCGGCGGACGCCTCGCCCGTCTGCAACCTGTCTTCGTGGAGTGACGGCGGCTTGCGAAACCCCCGCCGCACAATCATTCCGTCGCCCGCGCCGGTCATACCGTGACACATCGCGCAATATGCATTGAAGCGTTCCTGCCCGCGATTCAAAACCTCTTCGGTGACGGGAAACGGAAACACGTCCGACCCCGACGGAACCGCATTCCCGCCTGCGCCGCTGCCCGCTCCCGATGCCGCTGTGTTGCCCGCGCCGCTCCCGCGCGGAATGCCACCCGCGACATTGCCTCTCACATTCACGTCGCCTGTCATCTGCCCGCCACTCGTCTCCGACCCAGTGCTACCCGTCCCCGACGGGACGCCGCCGGTCGCGCCCGCCGACGTCGGCACGTTCCGCGCGGTGCCCTTACCAGTCCAGTAATACTCATCCTCTTGCAGGAATCTATCGCCGCGCGGCACCGTCCCCTCGACCAGTGGCCTCGACGCCTGCCCGTCCTTAAAAAACGTGCTCGACTCATACGCCTCGTAGCGCGGCTGATCCTGCATGTCCTGCCGGCAACCCGCCGCGAGAAGGCAGAAGGCAGTAAGCAGAAGGCAGAAAGCAGCGACACCCCGGCGCGGACTGCCCGCCTGCCTTCTGCCTTCTGCCTTCTGCCTTCTGTTTTTAGTGCTCGACATCAGTCACCTCGCGGGGGCCTAGACTCTTCAGGAAGTTGGCCGTCTCGTCGTGGTCGAACTTCGGGTCGAGTGATTCGATCAAAAGAAAGAAACGGTCGCGCGAGGCGAGCGCGAAGTTCGGCGTGTTGAAGACCGGATGATACGGCTCCGGCAAACCGTTCAAGGCCAGCATCCCGAACACCGCGGCAACCGCCGCGCCGAGAATGGTCAACTCGAACGTCACGGGGATGAACGACGGCCAACTGTGAAAAGGCTTGCCGCCGACGTTAAGCGGGTAGTCAATAACGTGGACGTAGTACTGCATCAGATAGCCGCCGAGTCCGCCGAGAATGCCGCCGATTAAAACGATGAGCGGCATCTTCGTCGAATGCACGCCGACTGCTTCCGACAACGCCTCAATCGGATACGGCGAGAAGGCATCAATGCGCCGGTAGCCCGCCTCATAAACTTTCTCCGCCGCCGCGACGACCGCCGTCGGATCGTCGAACTCGGCCATCAAACCGTAAGTCGCCGGCCTTATGGACTTCTTCATAATGAAACCATAGAGGTCAGAGGTTAGAGGTCAGAGGTTAGTCAAAGCAGTTTTTTACTGACATCCAACCTCTGACCTCTAAACTTTTATGCTTTGACCTTCTCCTCTTTAATCTCGGCCTGCGGCACGAGCGTCCTCATCTCGAAGATCGAGATGATCGGCAGGAAGCGGATGAAGAGGAACAACAGCGTGAAGAACAGACCGATAGTTCCGATGAACATCGTCCAGTCGAAGACGGTCGGTGAGTACATCGCCCACGACGACACGAGGAAGTCGCGGTGCAGACTTGTCACCAGAATAATGAACCGCTCCAGCCACATCCCGACGCTGACCACAAGCGAGATCAAAAACAGCGCGACGGTCGAGTGGCGCACGCGCTTCGACCACAGCAGTTGCGGCACGACGGCGTTGCAGAAAATCAGCGCCCAGTAGTACGGCGCATACGGCCCCCGCATGCGGTTGAGGATCATGTATTCCTCGTAAGTGTTCGCGCTGTACCACGCCGTGAAGGCTTCCATCATGTAGCCGTAGGCAACGATGAGGCCGGTGGCGAGCATGATCTTGCCCATGTTGCGCAAGTGCCGGAGCGTGATGAAGTCTTCGAGGCCGTAGAAGTACCGCAGCGGAATCGTCAGTGTCAGAACCATTGCGAAGCCGGCGTAGATTGCGCCCGCGACGAAGTAGGGCGGGAAGATCGTCGCGTGCCAGCCCGGCACCTGCGACACCGCGAAGTCGAAACTGACGATAGTGTGAACCGAGAGCACGAGAGGCGTCGCGAGTCCGGCGAGCAGAAGGTACGTCGCCTCGTAGCGCGCCCAATGGCGGGCGCTCCCGCGCCATCCCAGTGCCAGCATGCCGTAAATAATTTGAAAGACGCGGTTCTTCGCGCGGTCGCGCAGGGTCGCAAAGTCGGGGATCAGCCCGACGTACCAAAAGAGCGCCGAGACGCTGCCGTAGGTCGAGACCGCGAACACGTCCCATAGCAGCGGGCTTCTGAACTGCGGCCACATGCCCATCGTGTTCGGGTACGGAAACAGCCAGTAAGCCGCGAGCCACGGGCGGCCTGTGTGTAGCAGCGGGAACATCACGGCGCACGAGACCGCGAAGAGCGTCATCGCTTCCGCGAAGCGGTTAATCGAAGTGCGCCATTCCTGTCTGAGCAGCAGAAGAATCGCCGAGATTAATGTCCCGGCGTGGCCGATGCCGATCCACCACACGAAATTGATGATGTCGAACGCCCAGCCGACCGGGACGTTGTTGCCCCAGATGCCGACGCCCTTCAGCAGAAGGTAGAGAATCGTCATCATCAGCATCCCGGCGACCATGAACGAAAGAGTGAAGCCCAAGTACCACCCGATGGGCGTCCGCCGCCTTAAGGTGAGCGCGCTAATCTTGTCGGTGACTGACCCGAACGTGTGCCCCGGCTCGATCACGGGCGGCGACGTTCGGTGAATCGCCACGTCGTCGTGTG
>JBPCPQ010000420.1:0-5235 GCA_050999015.1 Pyrinomonadaceae bacterium
GCGATGAACGGTCGGCGCACGACATCGGCGGGTACGGCGGCGAGATTAAATGCCTTATCGAACCAGACGTAAGTTAAGATGTGCAGAAATCCGTAGAAGAATGCGTACAGCCCAACCATCCGGCGGAAACGTATTAACCACTGCACGCCGGTCAGCTTTCTCAGCGGCGTGACGGCGAGCGACAGCAGCAGGAAGACGAGCGTCAGCGTTCCGGTCGTGCGCGTCACAAATTCAAGCGGGTTCGCGCCGAGTTGATTGCGGTAGGCGTCCCACGCGAGCAGCGCGAGCGGCACGAGACAATTAACGAAGACCAACGCTTTGTAAAATTTAATGTCTTTCAATTTACCAACTTTATTATCAACAGTAATCAGGAGTTGAAAACTTATCTGGTAGGGCGGTTTGACTCTCTGCGTCCTCAGCAATTTCTCTGCGCTCTCTGCGGTTCAGAAATTCTTACCGCAGAGAGAAGCCATCATCTAAATTCGATTCGTGTTATCCGGTAATACAGCATCCGCAATCAGAAGTAATACTTCAAATCCATCCCGCTGTAGAGGCTCGCGACCTCGTCAGCATAGCCGTTGAACATCAACGTGTCGCGGCGTCCGAACTCGCCGATGCGCCGCTCGGTCGCCTGACTCCAGCGCGGGTGATTCACACGCGGGTTGACGTTCGAGAAGAAGCCGTATTCATTGGGCGCCGCAAGATTCCACGTCGCCGGGGGCATTTGCTCGACGAGCTTAATTTTGACGATTGACTTGATGCTCTTAAAGCCGTACTTCCACGGCACCACGAGGCGGAGCGGGGCGCCGTTCTGCGGCGGCAAAGGTTCGCCATAGAGTCCGCTGGCGAGAATCGTCAAAGGGTGCATCGCTTCGTCCAGCCGCAGACCCTCGACGTAAGGCCAGCGTAAAACGCCGGTATTTTGGTTCGGCATTCGCTTTGGATCAAGAAGCGTCTCGAAGGCGACGTACTGCGCGCTTCCGAGCGGCTCAACCGCTTTGAGCAGACTCGCGAGCGGAAAGCCGAGCCACGGAATAACCATTGACCAACCTTCGACGCAGCGCAGACGGTAGACGCGATCTTCCGGCGTGTGCAGCTTCAGCAATTCATCGAGGTCGAAAACGCGTGGCTTGCCGACGAGACCTTCGACGGACACGGTCCACGGGCGCGCGACGAAATTTTTCGCTTTGCGCGCAACGTCAGTTTTGTCTGTGTCGAATTCGTAAAAGTTGTTGTAGTTGGTGATGTCTTCGTAAGAAGTCGCGGCGTCGCCGGGCAGATCGTACTTTCCTGCTTGAAGTCCGGCGCCGCCCTGATTCGCGCCCGGTCGCGTCTGTTGAGGCTCTGGCGCGAGAAACTGCTTGTAGAGTGCGCCGGTCGCCACCGTCGAGGCGGCGACTGCCGCGCCCCGCATGAAGAGGCGGCGGTTGAGATAAACCTTCTTATCCGTGACCGCACTGCTTTTAATCTTCTCCGGCTTCTTAATCAGCAATTCTTCTCACCTCACTTAAAGCAACGTCACGTTCTGTGCGATGATTGTCGAATATATTACGAGCGCGCGGAACACGCCGGATTGATACCTTGTCGCTCACAAACGCATCAATCTTACAACTCGTCACTTCCTGAGTTTAGAGAGCGACCCTGAGTCCGAGGTTGTACGAGGCGAAGTGCCTCACATATCAACTCAACGTGAGCGGATTCGTCACGCCTCAATTCGATAATGTAGTAATCCAGACCGAGGCGTAAATGCGTCGCGCGAGCGATGGACTGAGGTTAGCCGTGTGCTTTAGCGCACGGTTGATTGGGGAGCCGAAGTCGGCGTCGCGTCAGTGACGATTGAAAATCGTGGCGGTCAATCGTCGCTGACGCGGCGGGCCTCTACGTCTTCGTCTTCCGTGCGCTGAAGCACACGGCTAAATTCAATGGGTCGCTCACGCGACCCAACAAAAGTTGAAGCTTTTCAGCCTTCGATGTATGCACATGCTTTAATTGAAAAACGAGTGTGCCCGCGTCGCTTATCTCTCTGCGTCAGAGCGGCGCGGGCACACTTCATTGCTCATCCATACGCGGCGATTACTGCGCGCCGGGGTTCATGGATTCATGGCCGTGCACGACCCGCCACGTGTCGCCCTGCCTGACGTACACGCTGGTCATCTTCGCGCTGTAATTCATCGGGCGTCCGGCGAAGTTGGCCGTCGTCATACTGTTGTAAGTGAGGATCGCAATGTCGCCGTAAAGTTGCACGCGCGGGTTGTACATCTGAAAGTCGAGAAGCTTAAACTGCTCGGCGTGCTGCTCGAATTTCGGAAGAAAGTTTTCTTTCGGATTGATCTCAAGGTAAGGACTCATCACGCCGAAGTAGGTCGCGTCGTCGGAGAGGAAATTGACGAAAAAGTTTTTGTCTTTGCGCTGCCACGCTTCGGCGGACGCCTTCTCGCGCGATGATCGCCTTTGCGACATCTTCGGCGCGCGGCTTTTCGCCGGCGGCGTAACCTAATGAGACGGAGATGAGCCACGCGACGGCGAACAGTGACATCACGAAAACGACGAGGGAGAGACGTATTCTCATTTGAATGCTCCTTTCAAATTTCGGTACGGAAAACCCATCCGCCTCTTTTAAGTCAGGGCGGAGACGGGCGAGGCATAAAACAGAACGTCAGCCGGGCCGCGTCGGGAGCGCGCGCGACTCCGACTTCAGGAGTTTGCGCCGGTCATCGTGAGAAGCGACAGCGTCGCGCCGGTCGGGTCGTTGATGACGCAGAAGCGACCGGTGTTCGGGATGTCGGTCGGCGGCACGCAGACCTTACCGCCGAGTTCCTCGACGCGCTTGGCCGAAGCGTCAACGTCTTCGACCGCGACGTAGGGCATCCAATGCGACGGGGCGTTGCCGAACTCGGTGCCCATCTGGAATATGCCGCCGACGTGCTGCCCGCTGACGACAATCTCGTTGTATACCATCCCGGCGACGTTCGATTCCTTCAGCGTCCAGCCGAGAAGATTGGTGTAGAAATCCTTTGCGGCCTCGGCGTTCGTCGTTGATAACTCATTCCAGCAGAAAGCTCCGTGAGCGGGAATTGTTTGTTCGGCCATGATTGTTTCCTCTTTCTTTTAGGTTGAGTATTTTGAATACGGTTTGAAGTAGAGCGGCCTGACGTGCGCCGCATGTGCGAGGAAAATAAATAAAGGTGAGCCTCGAGCGTTGAAGCTCACCTTTTCAAACCCACCCCTTGCTCGTTCCTTCGCGCCAGCCAGCGCAAAACCTGATCGCCCGCGATTGATGCTGCGGGCGGCTTAAACCCGCCGGAACGAAAGGATCGTCAGATCATCGGTTTTCGGCGCATCGGAAAGAAACGCCCCGAAGTCGTCCATGCATTTGCCGTTCAGCAAGCGGGGTGTCAGCGCGTAGAAATCGCCCAACACATTCGACAATCGCTCCGCGCCGTATTCCGCGTCCGCCGGGTTGCGGGCTTCTGCTAAGCCGTCGGTGTAAAGGAAAAGGCTGTCTCCGGGATTTAACTGAATCTTCTGCGCCGAATATTGGCCGGTGTAGAACAGTCCGACAGGAAGGCCGGTGGCCGGGATGCTTTCGACCGCGCCCGGGCGAATCAGGAGCGGCGGGCAATGACCCGCGTTGCACAATTCGATTTCTCCCGATTTATTAGCTCGCCCGCAGACGAGCGTGGCGTAGTACGCGGGGATCGTGCTCTCGCAGAAAATCCGGTTCGCGCGCTCGACCAGTTCGTTGACCGGGAGATTAATCGTGATGAGGCTGCGAAAGATCGCGTGCAAATGCGCCATCATCATTGACGAAGCGATACCTTTGCCCGAAACATCGCCCAGCAGAAAGAACAGATCACCGTCTCCGCTTTCGGGCACGACGATGTCACAGTAGTCACCGCCAACCGGCCCTAACGGCTCGTAGAGGTAGTGTGCTTCCCAGCCGTTGTGATTAAAGTTCCGTTGCGGGAGCAATGCCCACTGCATCTGTGACGTCAAATCTAAATCCTGCTCAAGCAGACGCTGCTGGTGGGGCGTCAGGTCGGGCAGGCAGTAGCGGACGAGAGGATCAACAGTCAGCCGCTCTGCTTCAATCGGATCGTTGCACACCTCACACACGCCGTAAGAGCCGGAAGTCATGCGCCCCAGCGCGGCGTCAACCTCTTGCAGAAGTTGGAGGAGTTCCTCGTTGTCTTGTGATTGGGAGATAGTCGCCATGAGCTTCTCGCGCCGATCCAGCAACTGTGCATGCAGATGCGTTTCTAAGTTGGCTGCCATTTTTCATCCACCCCCGAACAATCGGCAGGCGTGCTTTCATAGGCAACAAACGCTTCGCGCGAGGTGCGTTGACGTTTATCGGAGTGTTGGGGAAGGAGGAGCGCCATTAGAAAAGCGTCCCTCCTTCGATGTGTGAGTAGGTCTTAGTGCGCGGCGAGCCAGTCGCTGAAGATTTGCGATTCTTCAGACTTGCCGCTCCAGCGGGCGCGGTTCTTGCCTGTCAGAGCCAAGACCATGGCTTGGTGCTGGCCGGCGCGGTCGCCTAATCGCTCGAAGTAGTTGTAGAGGCGGTCAATCTTCTGCACCGACTCGCGCGCCGCCTCGACTGTTCTGAATTGAAGGGCGTTGCGGAAGAACCGCGTGTAGACGTTCTGCTCGCGCGCTGTTGTGGTGTAAAGATCGAAATAGCCGCTGAGATGCCCCGCCGATTGTAAGACCTGCGCGACGTAGGACGGACGCGCCGAAACCTGTCGCACAATCTCCGCGATGTCGGTCGTGCCGCTCTCGTATAGCGCGAGAATCTGCTCCTTCTTCGAGCGCGCCTCCGCTCCTTCTTTGACGGATGGCTCGTCGCTCGTATCAACGGCGACGCCGTGCTCCGCGTCGTCGGCATACTCAAGCTCAAGCAGCAAAGGCTGTTCGTGCTCCTGAATCAATTCTTCTGTCGTCATCATTCAATCCTCCCAAGCGGGAGGCAGAAAGCTCAAAGTCTGCCTTCGGCTTTCTGCCCCCTGCCTTCTGTCTTTTAGCTCGCGCGGCGCATGCCACCGGCGGCAGTCGCTTCATGCTGCGCGTTCTTCAGATGGTCGATAAAGCTCGACGCGGCGCGCTTCGACAATTCTTCGGTGCGGCAGCGCAAGACCGATTGGCACGCTTCCTCGACGTCCACGCCCGCCTCGCGCGCCAGAGCGCGAATCATGCCGAGTTGCTTCGGCGTCACAAGGTCGGCCATTGACTTGG
>JBPCPQ010000081.1:0-7982 GCA_050999015.1 Pyrinomonadaceae bacterium
GGGCGCACTGAGAACGGGCGACTGAAAATTGATCTGACGACCGGCATCTTGGGGCAGCCGCAGGTGGTGACGGCGGAGATTGACTTAAATGACGAAAACCTTCCGACGACAATCAACACGACGCTGACAAGCGCCGACCTGACGCAGTTATTTGCGACGCTACTACCCGCCGCGAACGTGCGCGTGACCGGGCGCGCGACAGGTACGCTCAGCGCCAAAGGAAACCTGCGCGGTGAAAACGCGGCGGGGGAGGATGTTTATTCAATCGCCGGCTTGAGCGGCAGTGCCGAATTTTCCGATCTCGTCGTGCAGGTTGAAGATATTCAACTCGCGGCGGACTCACCGCTCGTCGTGCTCTTCTCGCCGAGCGAAGTGGTGTTTGAGAGAACACGCTTCACCGGGCCGGGGACGAACATTCTGTTCGGCGGAACGGCCGCCCTCGGCGAAGGGGGACGACAGAATCTCACCGTTGACGGCGAATTGAATCTCCGCGTGCTAAACAATCTTTCGCCGAATAATTTTCTCGCCGGCACGGCGCGCGTCGAAGTGCGCGTCGCTGGGTCATACGCCGACCCACGCCTCATCGGGGTGGCGGAAGTAGCCGGCGCTTCGTTCTCGACGCTCGTTGGCAACGAGCGATTGACGGCGTCGAACATCACGGGTCGCGTCAGGTTCACGACGAACCGTGCCGAGATCGAGACCCTGACAGGCACACTCGGCGGCGGGCGCGTCAGCGTTTCGGGCGGCGCGCTGCTTGCCGGCCTGAGTCCGTCACAGATTCTCTTGAACGTGCGCGCGAACGACGTGACCGTGCCGTTCCCGGAAAATGTGCGCTCGACCGCCGACGCCACTCTTCAACTGCGCGGCACGCTCGAAAATCAATTGATCGAGGGCACTGTCAATCTGCGCCGTGCCGAATACACCGAAGACATCGAACTCGCCGATCTGATTAACCGGCGCGGCGCGGCTTCGATCACCGAGGGTGGCGGCGGCGATAGCGGCTTCTTCGGAGCGAACACGCAACTCGATTTACAAATCAACGGGCGTGACGCGCTGGTGGTGCGTAATAATTTGGCCGACTTGACCGGTTCCGTCGCGTTGCGCGTGCGCGGAACAATTGACGAGCCAATTGTTTCGGGACGCATCACCGCGACGAGCGGCACGATCACTTTCCGCAACGACCGCTACGAGATTCAGCGCGCGTTGATTGATTTGCCCGCGCGCGCCGACGCCGACCCGGTGCTGAACATTCAGGCCGCGACCGAGATTCGCGGGTATCAATTAATCGTCGGCATCACGGGGCCGCTGTCGCAGCCGCTGACATCACTGCGCTCCGACCCGGCGCTTCCGCAGGCGGATGTCGTCTCGCTGGTGACGACCGGCAATCTTTCTTCCGGTGATCAAAGCGCCTCGACGCTCGCGCAGTCGGGTTTCGGGACGGCGACGAGTCTTCTGACCGACACGCTAATTAACGCGCCCGTCCAGCGTGCGACCGACCGGCTGTTCGGCCTCAACCGTTTCGAGCTTGACCCGCTGATCGTCGGGCGCGGCGGTGCCAGTCCGACCGCGCGCCTAACGGTCGGGCGGCAGATCAATCGAAACCTCTCGGTGACGTACTCGACCAACGTCACGAGCGACCAGGATCAAGTCGTCGCGCTTGAGTACCGCGTCTCAGACCGGCTCTCCTTCGTCGCCCGGTATCAGCAAGGCTCGGTCAGCGGTCTGACCACGCAAAACGACAACTTTAATTTTGAGATTCGTTTCCGAAAGAGATACTGACGAGAAGTAGGCAGAAGGCAGCATGAATACAAGAAATGCTTTGCCACTGACTACCGGCTACTGACTACTGACTACTCATGAGGATTTTGCAGAGACTTTTGCTCACAATCGGTGTGGTGCTAATGGCGCTTGCGGGCGTGCGGGCATCGTCATCGTCCGCGCGTTCGGTTACGATTCCTGACATCAGTAAGTATGAGGGGCGGACGATTGATTCCGTCGAGGTGGTGACTGAAGAGGCCGCGCCGGACAGCGCGCTTGAGGCGGAACTCCGCGCGCTGTTGAGAGTCGCGCCGGGCCGGCGTTTTTCCGCCGTCGGGATACGCGAGTCAATTCAAGCGTTGTGGGATTCGGCGCGGGTGGCGAACGTGCGCGTCGAGGCGTTCGATGTGCCCGGCACGCCGGGAGGCGAGGGGCGTCCGCGCGTGCGTCTACGTTTCGTCGTGCGCCCGCAGATTACCGTCGGCGCGGTGCTGTTCGATCTCGGCGCAACGACGCCCGCCGCCGCTATCTCGGAAGACGAACTGCGCGCCCGGCTCAATTTGCTCGAACCCGGCAGGCGTGTTTCCGAGACGGCGCTGAGGAATAACGCCGACGCGATTCAGGCGTACCTGCGCGACCGGGGTTACTATCGCGCGGAGGTCAAATATGACGAGCAGCTTGACCCGACGCGCACGCGCGAGACAATCGTCTACCGCATCGCGCCCGGCGCGCGCACCACAGTCGAAGATTTTCGCATCAACATTGTCGGCTTCGACGCGGTAAGCGTGCGGGGTGGCCTCGCCATTCGACCGGGCGCACCGTTCAAGCAGAGCGCGCTCGGCGAAGACGTTAATCGCATCCGCCAAGCGATCATCGCGGGAGGTAATCTCGCGCCGCGCCTCAACCAACCGGAGATTCAACTCAATCAAGAGAATAATACGATTCTCGTCACGCTCAACGGCAGCGTCGGGCCGAAGATCAACGTCGAAGTGACCGGTGCGGACATCGGCGAAGACGAGTTGCGCGCCCTTTTGCCCGTCAAGCGCGAAGGCACGATTGAAACGTCGGCGATTGTCGAAGGCGCGCGGCGTCTGCGCAACCGCTTTCAGGAACAAGGCTATTTCTTCGTTGACGTGGCGTACAACTGCACGGTCGTGCCGCCGCTCTCCAACAGTAACGGTGCCAGTAACGGTGCAAACGCCCTGCCGCAAATTCCCAACGGCGCGGGCGGGACGTGTGATGCCATCAACCCCGACGAGTTAAGCGGGCGCACAATCGGCCTCACATATGAAATCACACCCGGCCGCCGCTACAAGCTGACCAACATCCGCATCGAAGGCACGGAGAAGTTGACCGTCGAGGACATCGAGGGCGATTTACAAACTAAGGAGGCCAACGCGCTCGGCTTCATTCCGGTGCTCGGTTACGGACGCGGCTACACCAGCGACGAAGCGCTTGAGCGCGACCGGCGCACAATTCTGGCGCGGATGCGCGACCTCGGCCATCCCAAAGCAGAAGTTGAGGCGCGGCGGGGCGTCTCGCTCGAAGACGATAATTTGATTATCACGTTCGCCGTCACCGAGGGGCCGCTGGCGCGCGTCGCCGGCATTGAGTTGCGCGGCAACCAGCTTTTCACGGCGGAGACGCTTCGGCGCGACGGATTGTGCCCCGCCGACCGCGCGCCGGAAGAAAGTTGCACCATCGTCGGCGGCGCGCACTCGCCCTCGCAGGCGCGCGCCGACGCCGAGCGGCTGCGGAATTTTTACGCGCGCAAGGGCTACGTTGACGCCCAAGTGAGCCTCGCCTTCATCAACCTGCCGGACAAGGACGGCGACGAACAGGTGCGTTTGATTTACACCGTCAACGAGTCCGACAAGGTTTTCATCAACCGCATTTTCGTCAACGGGCTGGTCAACACCGAGAAAGAATCGGTGCTGCGGGCGATTCCGCTCCGCCAAAACGAGGAGTTGCGCGCCGCCGATCTCGCCGAGACCGAGCGTCTCCTCTACGCGACGGACGCCTTCCGGCAAGTCATCGTGCGGACGGAGTTGGCCGGCGAAAACAGTTCCGGATACAAGCGGCGCGACATCATCATTGACGTCGAGGAGCGGCAACGGATCGTCGTTGACTACGGCGGCGGTTTCTCGACCGACAATGGACCGCTCGGACTCTTCGAGATACGTAACAATAATCTCTTCGGACAGTTGCGGCAGGGCGCGCTGCGCTCGCGCGTGAGCCGCCGCCAGCAACTCGCGCGCCTCGAGTATTTCGACCCGCGCTTCCGGCGCTACGGCGTCAACGTCTTCGCGCCGCTCGCCGTCTCGCTTCAGTACCAACGCGACACCAACATGACGCGCTTCTTCCGTTCGACGATTGACCGGGGAAATTTCGGGATCGTGCAGCGCCTCGACGAAGAAGGAAACCCGGTGGACATCAATTGTCTGAACCCGGACGTGTCCGCCCCCGAATGCCGCGCCGACGGGCCGTCAATCAATCGCTTCACCTTCAACATCGAGACGCAGCGCGATCTGCAATTGGACTTGGGATCGCGCGGTGAAGTGCGGAAAAGGACGACGCTCTTTCTGCGCTACAATTACGAAGACGTGCGCCTCTTCAACACCAACAGTCTCTTGATTACGGACGTATTGAGGCCCGACCGCACGGTGCGCTTGTCGCGGCTCGGCGCGTCGCTCGCGCGCGACACACGCGACCGTCAGCTCGACGCGACGCGCGGCGAGTTTCTCACCGTTGACTACGCGCTCGCGCTCAAACAACTCGGCGGCAACATTTCTTTCAGCAAGCTGCAAACAACTTACCGTCGCTACTACAAAATTAATCGCGTGCGCGAAACGGTCTTCGCCGGCGCGGTGCAATTGGGGCTGGCGCGGATTTACGATCCGAGCGACCGCGACGACGACGGGGACATTGACGGCGTTGACCGGACGCTCCCGATCAGCGAAAGATTCTTCTCCGGCGGCTCGACCACTCTGCGCGGCTTCAGGTTCGAGGAAGCCGGCCCACGCCTCGCCATCGTGCCTAACCCGAATGTTAAATTCTTCGACAGCAATGGCGAGCAGGTAACGCTCAATCCGTTCCTCGTGCCTGTCGGCGGAAACGCCCTCGCGGTTGTCAATCTTGAGGCGCGCGTCTCGGTGACAAAGAACCTTCAGGTCGTGCCGTTCTACGACGGGGGCAACGTCTTCCGGCGGGCCGGCGACATCTTCAAGCGCGACGCGGAGCCGGGCGAAGACCCGAACCTCCGCGCTCTCTGGACGCACACCGCCGGCCTCGGCTTCCGCGTCAAAACTCCGTTGGGGCCGCTCTCGGTGGACTATGGATTCCTCCTCAACCCGCCGGAGTTTCTGTTGCCGCAATGTCCGCAGTGTCCGGGCGGCGTCCCTCCCGCGATCATTCGTCCGAAGAGAGGTCAGTTTCATTTCCGCTTCGGCCAGACGTTCTGAAAGTGGGGGACAGGGGACGGGGGAAGGGGAAAGGCAAAAAAGATGAAGAATAATGGCCTCACTAATGGCATCACTTACGCACGCGCGTTGCTCGGCTTCGTTGCAGTCAACTTTTTCTTTGTCTTTATCCCCGGCCCCCGGCCCCTGTCCCCCGTCCCCTCCGTCCTGGCGCAAGAGGTCGTTGACCGCATGGTGGCGGTCGTCAACAACAGTGAGTTGATTACCTACACCGACCTTTTGTGGCAGTTGGCGCTGGAGCCGAACACGCCGCTCGACAATCCGCGCCGCGAGGATTTGAGCCGCGCGCTGCAGTTAATCGTTGACCAAAGGTTGATCGCGCAGGAGGCCGAGAAACTGCCGACGATCACTCCGACGAGGGAAGAAGTGGAAGCCGAGTTGAACGCTTTGATCCGCCGTTTCACGTCGAAAGCGGAGTTCTACGAGCGGCTCAGTCGGGTCGGATTGGGAGAAGATTCGGAACAGTTGCGAGAAATCATCCGGCAGCGCGTCGCGATTAACAACTACTACGATTTTCGCTTCCGCTCATTCACCGTCGTGACGCCGCAGGAGGTAGAGGATTATTATCGCGACGTTTATGTGCCGCGTTTCAGGCGGCAGACGCCGGGCCGCATCGTGCCGACACTCGAAGAGGCGCGCGCCGCCCTCAACGAAGAGCTTGAGGAGAGAAAAATCGCCTCCGACGCCGGCGAGTTTCTCGAAGACGCCCGCGCCCGCGCCGACATCGTCTACCTTGTCCAGTTTTGATTTCGTAGGTTGCTGACAAAAGATTTATGTGGCGAAAGCCGATACCACCGGAATTCAAGCGGCCGCTCGTCGGGCTGGCGCTTTCCGGCGGCGCGGCGCGCGGTGTCGCGCACGTCGGCGTGCTGAAGGTCTTTGAGGAGCACGGCATTCCGGTAGACTTTATCGCCGGAACGTCGGCAGGCGCGCTCGTCGGCGGTGCTTACGCCGCCGGGATAAGCGTCGCCGAGCTTGAGGAGTTCGGCAGAAATTTACGCTGGCGCGACTTCGGACGCATGACGCTGTCGCGTCTCGGCGTGCAGTCAAACGCGCGCCTCGAAGAATACATTCGCCGGCGTTTCCCCGTGACGCGATTTGAAGACTTGCGCATTCCGCTCGCCGTCGTCGCCACCGACCTTCACACCGGACAGGCCGTCGTGATGAAAGACGAGGGGGACATCGCGTTTGCGATCCGCGCCAGTTGCGCCGTGCCCGGTTGGTACGTGCCGGTCGCCGACGCGGAAGGTCGTCAGCTCGTTGACGGCGGACTCGTCGCCAACGTCCCGACCGCCGCCGCCCGCGCGCTCGGCGCGCAACTCGTCGTTGCGGTGGACGTGAATGCTGAAGGCGCGAAGTTTCTCGGCGCGCCTCATTCAATCGTCGGCGTCCTGCTGCAATCAATCATGCTCGTGCAGCGCACCGCCGCGATGCACCAGCGGCAGGTTGCCGACGTGAGCATTACTCCCGGCGTCGGGCACATTCGTTGGGATGAGATGGCGCGCGGCGAGGAACTCTTAGCCGCCGGCGAAGAGGCCGCCCACCATGTTGTCGAACGCATCAAGGAACGTCTCGCACCGCCGCCCGAAGTCGCGCCGCCCGCGCGCTGGTCTTTCTTCCGCCGACGCCGCGACAAGCACATAGCTTAGGGCGTCATTCGTTTAGAGCGGATTCCGATTGAGTGTAGGATCAGTTTCGACGGTTTGCTCCTGCCCGCCGGTTCGAGGCGCGGGGCGGCAGCCTGAGTTTTTGACGAAAACGACGAGAAGTTGGCGAAAGGCGTTAAAATGAAAACATTGAACGAATCAAAAGAGTTGTCATGAATGCAATTTATCAAGTCAACGCCGACGAACTTGACCAGCAGTTTCTCAATGCGCTGAAGGCGATGTTCAAAAACAAAGAAATTGAAATTACCGTCTATGAACGCGACGAGATGGCTTACTTGCTGCGCTCTCCGGCGAACCGCGAACGCCTCTTGCGCGCCGTCGCCAATGTCGAAAATTCGCGGCACATCGTCACGCCGGAGCAGGAACAATTCCAGTGAGGCTCATTGCCTTCCACCAATTAGCTTTCGACGACTACAACGAATGGGCGAAGACGGACAAGAAACTGTTCGAGCGCATTCGGCCTATCATCGTCGAAACCGCGAAGACGCCCTTCGACGGCATCGGCAAACCCGAACCCCTCAAGCACGAACTTAAAGGCTACTGGTCACGCCGCATCTCGGACGAACACCGCCTCGTGTACAAAGTCACCGACGAACATCTCATCATCGTTTCGTGCAAGTACCACCATGAGTAATCGCCGCCGGGCGCGGGCGGACATAAGCCGGCGGGAGCGCGAGATTGACCGGCTTACCTACCAACTCTACCACTCTAACGGAGACGAGATTGCGATTGTGGAAGGAAGCGCACAGCGGGCAAAATGAACACGAGCGACGAAGCGGTTAAAATTTACTTGGATGTGTGTAGTCTGCAACGCCCTTTTGACGACCAACGTCAAGCGCGCATCCGGCTTGAAGCCGAAGCAGTAAAGCTCATTATCGCCCGCGTCGAAGATGGCGACTTCACGTGGCTCACGAGCGAAGTCGTTGATTACGAAGTTGCTCAGAACCCGGACGCCGAACGCGCTTTCAAAGCGAGGTTATTAGCCGCTCATGCCGAAACAAAAGTCATCGTCGGCGCGAACGAAACCGCCCGCGCAAACGAACTCGAACAACTCGGCTTCACGGGCTTTGATGCGTTG
>JBPCPQ010000057.1:0-1761 GCA_050999015.1 Pyrinomonadaceae bacterium
GCAAGATAAAATACGAATGGCTGCCATTAGATGCTTACAAGGATTTCAAAACTATGACTCAAAAATTGTTTGAGGTCATCAAAGGCATCGGCTCAAAATACCGCATTACTTTTGCTTAGGTACTTAGAAGGTAGCCAGTGGCAAGCAAAGCGCAGCCACTGGAAGGATGGCCGACAAATATTTCGCGCCCTGAAAGTGGCGCGCGGAGATCGGTTGGTAGAGCTTCAATTTCTATGCGCCCCTTCAGGGCGCGGTGGGCGATGATGATTGCTAACCAGAGGCTGCGCACTTCGCTTCGCTGCGCGCTTGCCACTGGCTACCTTCTTTTCGTCCTTTCAGGACGTAACGCACATCACGGATAACGTGAGTAAAATCGTCACCACAAATTTTCTTCGAGATTACCGGCGCGAGTTGTCGGCGCTCTTCGCGTACTTCGTCCTGCTCGTCGTGGTGGCGTTGCTCGCGCCGTCGTTTTATCAGGCGGCGAATGCGCGCGACCTCGTGCTCAGTAACGTACCCGTGCTGCTCGTCGCGGTGGGGATGACGCTCGTGATTTTGGTCGGGCAGATTGATATTTCCGTCGGCTCGCAGTTTGCGATTTGCAGCGTTGCCGCCGGAGTGTTGGCGAAAACGGGGATGCCAATTCCGCTCGTCGCGCTGTGTGTCGCCATCGTCGGCGCGGCGCTCGGCGCGATGAACGGCGCGCTCGTCGCGCGGCTCGGCATTCCCTCAATCGTCGTCACGCTGGCGACGATGGTCGCGCTGCGCGACGCTCTGCGGTGGGCGACCGAAGGAAGTTGGGTGCAGAATCTTCCCGCAAATTTTCAATGGTTCGGACTGGGTCAAGCGGCGGGACAATGGTTGATCGTCGCAATGGCGTCGCTCATCTTCGCGGCGTTCGCGTGGGGTTTGAAGAATCTCGCGGCGGGACGTGAGATTTACGCGACAGGGTCGGACACCGAAGCCGCGCGGCTCTCAGGGATTCATCCGCAACGAGTCGTCTTCGTCGTCTTTATGTTGCTCGGAGTTTTGACCGGCGTCGCGGCGCTGCTCAATTCGATCCGCTTCATCGAAGTGCAGGGCAATGCAGGCGTCGGTCTTGAGTTGAAGGCGATTGCAGCGGTGGTGGTCGGCGGCGCGGCAGTCAGCGGCGGGAGGGGGACGCTCGCGGGGACGCTCGTCGGCGTCGCGCTGCTCGGCACCATTGGGACGGCCTTAACTTTTCTCGGCATCAATTCTTTTTGGGAAAAGGCGATTCAGGGCCTGATCATTCTCGCCGCCGTCGTCGGTGATGTAATTGCCGGAAGAACTGAAGGACATGCACACGAGCGTTTCATCACCCGCTGACTTGAGCGCCCGGCGCCGGACTGCGCTTAATCGTCACGAACTGATTCTGCTGTGCCTGCTGCTCTTTGAATGCGCGGTCTTCAGCGTTTTCGGAAGTAACTTCCTGACACGCGCGAACGGCTTCGAGATTGTTCGCCTCAGTGTTGAGGTCGGATTGCTGGCGCTCGCGTTGACGCCGATTATTGTCACCGGTGGCATTGATCTTTCGGTCGGCTCAATGATGGGTCTGGCGGCAGTCATCTTCGGGACTTTGTGGCGCGACTATGAGTTTCCGATTGGCGTGGCGGCGTTAGTGGCGCTCGTCGTCGGCGCGCTCGGCGGCGCGGTCAACGCGCTGTTGATTACGCGCCTGCGTATTATGCCGCTGATCGTCACGCTCGGAACGTACTCGCTTTTTCGCGGATTGGCTGAGGG
>JBPCPQ010000277.1:0-2910 GCA_050999015.1 Pyrinomonadaceae bacterium
TTCTCGAAATGCGGAACGAGCCAGCGGGCGTCTGTAGAATAGCGATGAAAACCGCCGCCGAGTTGATCGTACAACCCGCCTTCGGCCATCCGGCGGCACGAATGCTTCACCATTTCGAGCGCGTCACTTCTACCGGTGCGATGGAAGGTGCGTAGAGCGAATTCAAGATTCATTGACGACGGAAACTTCGGCGCGCTCCCGAACCCGCCGTAACGTGAATCATACCCGCGCGCGATGCGCTGGAACGCATCGTCGAGCAGCGACGTTTTCAGCATCTCGTTTGAAGCGCGCGCTTCTCCCATATGTCGCAACTCGATGAGCATCTCCTGCGCGGTCTGTTCCACATCATCAGGACGTTCACGATAGGCATCCGCGACTCCCGCCAGCACGCGCGAGAAGGCCGGCATACCGTGTCGATCTTCGGGGGGAAAGTACGTGCCGCCGAAGAAGGGAACGAGGTCGGGCGTGAGAAAGACAGTCAGCGGCCATCCGCCGTGACGGGTCATCATCTGCACGGCGCTCATGTAAATTTGGTCGAGGTCGGGCCGCTCTTCGCGGTCAACTTTGATGTTAACGAAATTCTCGTTCATCAAACGCGCGATGTCTTCATTCTCGAACGACTCTTTCTCCATTACGTGACACCAATGACAGGCTGAGTAACCGATGCTCAGCAGAATCGGTTTGTTCTCATCTTTTGCTCTCGTAAGCGCTTCTTCGCCCCACGCGTACCAAGCCACCGGGTTGTGAGCGTGCTGCTGAAGGTAAGGACTCGTTTCGTCCTTCAAGCGGTTGGTGTGTTTGTACACTGACATGTCGCCTCCCCTTAATGTCTATGATCCGCGTGACAAATCTTGTGGGTAAAATTATGGGACTCGATTGCCGATTCGGCAAACGCAAATATTGACGTTTGATTCCTCCGTGACGCGCCAGCATGGCGTAACAGGAGCGTGGTGCTGTTCAATCTTCTTCTCTGTGTCCTCTGTGTCTCCTCCGTGCCTCTGTGTTAAAGAATCTTCATCTCACACAAAGCACACAGAGAAACCACGGAGCGCACAGAGGTTCGATTACGTCACCGAAAAATTCCTTTCAGAAATGACAATACCGCATTTTGCTATTTTAGAGTTGAACATCTAAACTGAATGGTCATTCATTTTTTGGTAATCTAATGACGACGAGAAACCTGGAGCAATCTTGATGGAACGAGAGAGTATTGAGATGGACGTGGTGTTCGTCGGCGCGGGGCCGGCGAATCTGAGCGGCGCGCTGCATCTGTCGCGTTTAGTTAGTGAACATAACGAAGAAGTTGCCGCTGGCAAACGTCAGGGGACGGCGCTCGGCGAAGTCGAAATCGCGGTGATTGAAAAGGGGGCGAGCATCGGCGCGCACATCCTGTCGGGCGCGGTAATGGACCCACGCGCGCTGTCGGAGTTGATACCCGACTTTGTTGAGCAAGGAGTGCCGCTCGAATCCCCGGTCAAAGATGACGACTTTCTTTACCTGACAAAGAAGCGCGCGATTAAGTCGCCGGTGACGCCGCCGCCGCTGAAGAATCATGGCTACTATATTGTCTCGCTCAACCGTCTGACGGCGTGGCTCGGCGAGAAGTGTGAGGAAGCGGGCGTCAACATCTTCCCGGAGTTTCCCGGCGCTGAAATGCTCTACGACGAGCGCGATTGCGTCATCGGCGTCCGCACCGGCGACAAAGGCGTTGACCGAGAAGGCAGGCGCAAGAGTAACTTCGAGCCGGGCGTTGACCTGCTCGCCAAAGTGACGGTGCTCGGCGAAGGGCCGCGCGGATCGCTCGTCAAACAACTCGCGCAGCGTCTGAATTTGAATGAAGGCCGCGAGCCGCAGGTTTACAGCCTCGGCCTGAAAGAATTGTGGGAGTTGCCGGACGACCGCTACCCGGCGGGAAAGGTCACGCACACGCTCGGCTATCCGTCCGACGCGCAGACTTACGGCGGCGGGTGGATTTACGGCATGCAGAATCGCGTGCTGAACATTGGTTATGTGACCGGCCTCGATTATCGCGATCCGCTGCTCGACCCGCACGCCGAGTTTCAGCGTTTCAAAGAACACCCGCACATCAGGCGATTACTCGAGGGCGGCAAAATGATTCGCTACGGCGCGAAGACCATTGCTGCCGGCGGTTACTACGCGATGCCGCAACTCTACGCCGACGGCGTTCTACTCGTCGGCGACTGCGCGGGATTCCTCAACTCGCAAAGACTGAAAGGCATTCACACGGCGATTAAAAGCGGCATGCTGGCGGCGGAAGCGATTTTCGAGGCGCTCGTGGCGAACGACTTTTCGTCGCAGAAGCTACAACGCTACGAGCAACTCGTGGGGGAAAGCTGGATCATGCCGGAGTTGCGCCGGGTGAGAAACTTTCACGCCGGGTTTAAGCGCGGGCGCTGGCTCGGAATTGCGAACGCCGGTCTGCAGTTTGTCACCGGGGGACGCAATTGGGGATTGTTCGACCGTTCGAGCGGCGAGCCGGGGCACCTCGCTCTAAGGAAGCTATCCGACTACGGTTATCAAGGCGACTCCCCCGAACAGCGTTACGGCAATCTGCGGTTTGACGGCAAGGTGACTTTCAACAAAGTGACGGACGTTTACCACGCCTCGGTCGCGCACAACGAAGACCAGCCCGCGCACCTCCACGTCCTCGACACAGAGATTTGCTCGACCCGTTGCGCTGAAGAGTATGGTAATCCGTGTCAGCGTTTTTGCCCGGCGGCCGTCTACGAGATGGTTGACGGGGGCGACGACGGAAAGCGCCGGCTGCAAATTAATTTCTCCAACTGCGTTCACTGCAAGACCTGTGACATTATGGACCCCTACCAAATCATCAACTGGGTGACGCCCGAAGGCGGCGGCGGCCCCGGCTACAAAAATATGTGAGAAGAA
>JBPCPQ010000272.1:0-1758 GCA_050999015.1 Pyrinomonadaceae bacterium
CTGCTCGCCGTCGCGTTCGACCGCCGGGGACTGCACGACCGCGCCAAAGATTCCTACGAGCGCTCGATTAAAATCAACGACGACGATCCGCAGGCGCTGAACAACATCGGCTACTCGCTCTATCTCAGCGGCAATTACCGCGCGGCAATCGAACGCCTGAAGCGCGCGGCGAAACTCGCGCCGGGGGACGAGCGCATTCTCAATAACCTCGCGCTCGCGCAGAGCCGTCTCGGAAAATACGATGATGCCTTCAAGAGTTTCGCGCGAGCCGGCGGCGAACTCAACGGGCGGATGAACACCGCCGCACTGCTCGAACGCGCCGGGCGCGACGAAGAGGCGCTCAAGCACTACGAAGCCGCGCGCCGTCTGGAACCGTCTTCCGCCTCCGTGTTGCGCCGCCTCGTCGAGGTGTACGAACGCACCGGACGCCACGGGCAAGCCGAAACCGCCCGGCACGACCTGAATGTTTCAAGCGGAATTGAAACGGCGAAAAACTGACGATAGTAGTCACGAGACAGGAGTCAGAAGTCAGAAGAATAAGGCTGAGACCGTTCTTTATTCTGTTTCCTGACTTCTGTCTTCTGTCTCCTGTTTTCTGACTCCAAAAGGATTTGAACATGACTCACACCGGCATCTTAACGCGCGTGGAAATGGAGAGCATGGGGCCGCCCATGCCGGAAGAGTTGGCGGACACGGACATCTCGACGAGCTTTCTGTGCGACTTGGCGTTGAAGCACGTCGCGTATTCGCCGGAGCCGACGACTAATCTGATTGCCGATAAATTGCATCTGCCACGCGCTCTGACGGAAGAGTTGCTGCAACTCCTTTACCGCGAGAAGCTGATCGAGGTGAAAGTGCAGGCGGCGATGGGCGCGACCCGCTACGCGATGCTGGATCGTGGGTGGGATAGGCTGACGCGGGCGCAGAGCATCTGCGGCTACACCGGCCCCGCGCCCGTGTCGCTCGACGACTACGCGCACATGATGCGGCTTCAGGCCGTGCCGGCGAACCCGGCGACGATGGAGATGGTGCGCGCCGCGTTTCGTGATTTAGTGTTGCCCGATTCGCTGCTGCAAACCGTCGGCTGCGTCGTCAACTCGCGCCGCTCGCTGTTTCTCAGCGGCCCGCCGGGAACGGGTAAGACGGCTGTCGCGGAACGCATCAACGCGGCGCTGCCGGGCACGATTTTCATCCCTTACGCCGTCGAGATTGACGGCCAGATTGTTCGTATCTTCGACGCGCATAATCATCGCCCCGCCCCACCCGAAGAATCTCTGGGCGAATACGACCGCCGGTGGGTGTGCATTAAACGTCCGCTTGTCATCGTCGGCGGCGAACTGATGCTTCAGGACACTGATCTTCAGTGGAGCGAGGTGGCGCGGTTTTACGAAGCGCCGTTCCAGATGAAGTCAAACGGCGGCACGCTCGTCATTGACGACTTCGGCAGACAGCGAGTCGCGCCGGCGGATTTATTGAATCGTTGGATCGTGCCGTTGGAGCGTCGCGTTGATTACCTGACGCTGCAGACCGGCAAGAAAGTTGAAGTGCCGTTCGAGCAGTTAATCATTTTCTCGACGAACCTCAACGAGAATGATTTGATGGATGAAGCGTTCCTGCGCCGGATGGGTTATCGCGCGCGGGTCGAGCCGCCGACGCCTGCCGTCTACATCGAGATTTTCAAGCGCGCGGCCTACACGCGCGGCCTGCGCATTGACCAAGCGAGCATTGACTACATTCTGAACAGCTACATCATCGAGC
>JBPCPQ010000353.1:0-19271 GCA_050999015.1 Pyrinomonadaceae bacterium
AACGCGCCGTCGCGGTCTTCCAACATTCGCACATACAGAAAATAGTTAAAGGTGCGGTCAGATGAAATGCGTTGCGGGTCGAACGGCAAAGCGTAATTTGTCACGCGCCCGTCTTGCGTTCGGCGCAGGCCGCTAGCATCCATCTCCCAACGCGCGTCGGAAGGCGAAACATAAACTTTGTAGTTCCTCCCATCCTCTTGCCGCTCAACTGCGATGCGCCCGTCGCTGACACGCGCGAGTCCGTCGCCCGTAAAAATCAACAGACTCCCATCTAAATCTTTTTGCACCGCATTGACCTGATTCGAGGGCAGCCCGTCAGCAGTGGTGAAGGTTTGAGACTGCCCGTTGCGAAAGCGCACTAAGCCGCCGTCTTCCGTGCCGAGCCAGAGCGTATCATCCGCTTCGGCAAAAAGGCTGAGGAGGCGATTACTCGCCATCCCTTCAGAATTATTTTTATTGAAGACTGTAAAGCGCACGCCGTCGAAGCGCACCAGCCCGTCAAACGTCGTCAGCCACAGGTAACCATCGCGCGTTTGCAGAATCGAATAGACGGAGTTCTGCGGCAGCCCCGTGTCCGCCGTCCAGTGGTCGAACCGGTACTGGGCTGATGCGGTCGAGGCAAGGAGCAGGCTGGCGAGCAGCACCCAAAAATTGGTGACCCCGCCGCCGGTTCGCCAGCGAGCCGTAGCGGTCGGCAGAGGGGCAGGACGAAGCATCACATTTTCTCCGGTCGCGAGAGGCCCGAGCCGCCCCGCCCGATCTGAAGCACAGGAGTTCGCGCCTGACGGAGACCTGCGAATGAGTAGTCAGGGCCACTAGTCTGAGGCGCAGTCTATTTCGCGCGGCGGCGGGCGTCAACAGACGGGCGTGAGAGCCCGCACGCGTTTCCCGCAAGCGCTGTGTGCCAAGGAAACCGCGATCTCTGGTCGGCACAGTTAACAGATCAAATCTATCTACCGAAGGACTCCGGCGCGCGGACCGGGCCCCCGGCGCGAGCGCGCGGGCGCGCCAGCATCTGTCGGCAGCGATCAACCATGGCTACTCACTTCTTTACTCACTTGAACCTTCTAATAACCGCTCATCTTCGAGCGGACCACAGAAGAAGTCGGCTGATCCCTGCCAGATACCTGAACAGTTACATTCCACCGCCTTTTCAGGGCGCGACGAGAAAGCGCGTCAGGCCGATTAGTCCGCCCGCGAGGACGACCCAGAGGATGTTGGCTTTGAAGCGGTAGAGGGCGACGAACGCGGCAACGCTGAGGACAACGGAAATCGCGTCGGGCGCGCGCGAAAAGCCGCGCGGCCAGATGACCGCGACGCCGAACACGATGGCGAGATTCAGGATTACGCCGACCACCGCCGCCGTGATGCCGGAAAGAGCGCCCGTCAGATTTTTGTTGCCGCGCACGACCTCGACATACGGAGCGCCGACGAGAATGAAGAGAAAGCAGGGAAGGAAAGTGGCGTAAGTCGTGACAAGCGCGCCCATCACCGCGCTCGCGGTTTGGTTGAGTCCCTGTGGGTAATTCCAGCCAGCCATGAATCCGACAAACTGCAAGACCATGATAAGCGGCCCCGGCGTGGTTTCGGCGAGCGCCAGACCGTCAATCGCCTGCGCCCGGGTCAGCCACGCCGCCGAGCCTTCGGAAGCCTGCGTCACAGCTTGCGTAACGTAGGCCAGCACAGCGTAAGCACCGCCGAAGGTAACGAGCGCGGCCTTCGTGAAAAAGCGATACTGCTGAGCGTGAAGGCTGTCCCAGCCGCGCCACACGCCGAGCGTGAAAAGCGGCACCGCCCACAACACGAGACCAGCGAGCAGCGTCCGCAACGCGCGACCACGCGACGGAAGCGTGTGCGGGGGCGGCAAAGCGTCGTCATCAATGACGAGGGGTAGTTGATGGCCGCGATGCTCGACGGCTGACAAGTTGTGTGCGTCTTTCTTCATTTGTACCGGGACAATTGGGGAGATTTGAGGCCATAACCGGGCACTGATTAGGCCGACAATTCCCGCCGCCAGCACAATCAGCGGGAACGGAAAATGAAAAAAGTAGATGGCGACAAACGCCGCCGCCGCGACGACAAAGTATACCCGTCGCTTCAGCGCCCGCTTGCCGATTTTCAGCACCGCCTCGACGACGACCGCGACGACAATCGGCTTAAGTCCCGAAAGCACGCCGGCAACTGCTGGGACGTTACCGTAAGCCGCGTAGATGTAAGAGAGAATGAGTAGAATGAAAATTGAAGGGATGACGAAGAAGACGCCTGCGACGATGCCGCCCCACGTGCGATGCATCAGCCAGCCGATATAGATAGCGAGTTGCTGCGCTTCGGGGCCGGGCAGCATCATGCAATAGTTCAGGGCGTGAAGGAATCGCTCTTCGCCGAGCCAGCGTCGGCGCTCCACTAACTCGCGGTGCATAATCGCAATCTGCCCGGCGGGGCCGCCAAACGAGATGAATCCGAGCTTGACCCAGAAGCGAAACGCCTCGCCGAAGGAAACGTGCTGCGAGCGAGCGACTACGTCGCGCCGCTCGTCGGATGCTGGCGTGGAGATTGTCGAATCAACCCGTTGTTCTATTGCCATCTCGTTGCGCCACAAAGGCGGAAGCCCGCGTGTCAGCAAGGGCGTACTACTACTGTGCCCAACGATGCGCCCTCCCGCACGGTCGGGCTTCTGCCCTCCTGTCGCGCCTCACTCTGGTTCTCGGTCGAGCACAGTTGATGCCAACGTATGAAATTGCCGGCGCACGCTGTTGATGTTGACGAACGGGAGAGGGCGCGCGTGGGTGCGATTGGTGAGCAGGATATAGACGCGCTCGCGCGCGGCGTCAATCCAGCAGCTTGTGCCGGTAAAGCCGAGATGACCAAAGCTTTCGGGGGGGAGCGCGCCGCCCGCCGTCGAATCCTTCGTCATAGCCAACTGCCACGCCCACGAGCGCGCTTCGTTGAGGCTCTCCGTCATGTTCGTGCGAAAGAGTTCGCACGTCTCCCGCTTCAGCAAAGATGTACGTCCGGTGATGAATTGCTCGGCGAGGCGTAAAACTTCGTGCGCGGTCGAGAACAAACCGGCGTGGCCGGCGCTGCCGCCGAGAAAGAAGGCATTGCCGTCGTGTACTTCGCCCCAGATCGGGTAGTCGCGCCAGTGCCGGGAGTCGAAGGGCGACGAATCTTCGCGGCACATGTCGCGTTCGTAGGCGTTGCCCGCCGACTCGCACGCCGCGGTTTCAGTGCGCAGTGTTTCGGACGGATTGAAAAAGGTTCGTTTCAAGTTTAGCGGTCCGAAAATTTCGGCGCGTGCGACTTCGGCGAGCCAAGCGCTGGTGATTCTCTCGATGAGAAATCCGAGAGTGATGAAGCCGAGGTCGCTGTATGTGACGCGCGCGCCCGGCGAAGATTCGAGCGGTTCTGCGGCAATCACTTCCAACGCACGCTCTCGTTCGCCCCCTGTGATGACATAGAGCGGACGCCACGCCGCGAGACCCGAAGTGTGCGTCAGGAGATGGCGGATGGTGATCGTCGTTTTGTCGTTGCGCGCAAACTCTGGAAGATAGTGAGCAACTCGCTCGTGCTGATTCAACGCGCCACGTTCGTTAAGAAGTGCGGTGAGCAATCCGGTGACGAGCGGCTTAGTGAGCGACGCGAGGTCGTAAATTGTGTCGAGCGTCGCTGCGCGTCTTTCTGGCTCGCGCACCGCGTCGCCGAGCGCGCCGGATGCGCAAACGCGCCCATATTGCGCGACGAGATAAACCGCCGAAGCGAAATCGCCCGCCGCGACACGCTCGCCGAGCAGCGCCGAGATGCTTTCATCATCGCGCGGTGTTTCTAATTCATCTGACATCAAATCACTCGATTCAACCGGGAGGGATTGCACTACTGCTGCTGGCCGCTCCTTAATTGTTGCTGAATTGCTTTGACGCCGGAACGCGCCGCGTGATTGTGAATCCGATCAAGGACGCGCAATGCGAGCGCGAGCGTGCGGCGGCCCTCGGTGCCGGAGACCGGCGAGGGCAGAGAGTTCGCAGCGGCGTCAATGAAAGCTTCGATCTCGGCGCGCAGAGGTTCGATGTCGGCGGTGTCGAGATGACGGACGCTGACGCCCGGCCACGAGCCGGTAGCGGAAGGCGGGGCGAGGCTGCTGATCGAAGCGTGGCGCGTGGCGTAGTCAATTGCGACGTAATCGTGCGGCTGAAAGAAGCGCATCTTGCGAATCTTCTCGGTGCCGACGCGCGACGCAGTGATGTTGGCAACCGCGCCGGTGGCAAACTCAATGCGCGCGTTGGCCGCATCAACGCGCTCGGTCAGAACGGGAATGCCGACGGCATGCACGTCCACGACTTCCACGTCAGCGCCGACGAGCCACTGTACGATGTCGAGGTCGTGAATCATCAAATCGAGCACCACATCAATGTCGAGCGAGCGCGCGGTAAATTGCCCGACGCGGTGAATCTCGAAGTAGAGCGGACTGCTCACGTGCGGGCGGAGCGCGACGAGCGCGGGATTGAAGCGTTCAAGGTGGCCGACTTGCAAGAGACTTTCGCCACGCTCCGCCGCCGCGATCATCCGGTCGGCCTCGTCGAGCGTGCGCGAAATCGGCTTTTCGACGAGAACATGAACGCCCGCATCAAGCAAGGCCGCACCGATCTCACAATGCACTTCGGTCGGCACCGCGAGACTCACCGCGTCCACGCGACCAATAAGCGTCTTCCAGTCAGTCGTCCATCCGGTCTCGCGCTCGGCGGCGACGTGGCGCGCGGTCGTTTCGTTGGTGTCGCAGACGGCGACGAATTGCGCGCGGCCTTCGGCGGCGAGCGCAGCGTGAATGCGTGCGTGCTGCCGTCCCAAGTGGCCGACGCCGATCACGGCGGTGCGTAGGGTCATTGTCTACAGCTTCCTATTTTGAGAATACAGAATACAGAATACAGGAGTCAGAAGTCAGAAGAAAAACGACTTCAGTTTGTTACACGATACTGCGGTTGGTTCTGCAATTGATTCTTCATTCTGTATTCTGTGTTCTGTCTTCTGTATTCTGCTTTCGATATGCCTCCTTCGACGCTTGCCAAGCGCGCTTGGCTTCTCCTACTCGCCGCCACTTTCGTTGTTTATTTATACGGATTAGGACGCGCACCATTTCTCGGGCCGGACGAGCCGCGCTATGCGCAGGTGGCGCGCGAAATGTTCGAGCGCCGCGACCTCGTTACGCCGACGCTCGCCGGGCACACGTGGTTTGAAAAACCCGCGCTCCTTTACTGGGGAATGATAGCCGGCTTCCGTGTGTTCGGCGTCTCGGAGTTTGCGGCACGTCTGGTGGCGGCGTGCGCCGGTTTATTCACGGTGCTGTTTGTGGGTTGGATCGCGGCGCGGGCTGAACGCGGCCACGTTGATACGGTTGACGACGGAGCGCGTTCGTTCGGTCTCATCAGCACGGCGGTGACGGCTTCGAGCGCAGGATTGATGGTGTTCGCGCGCGGGGCAAGTTTTGACATTCTCGTGACGATGACGATCACCGCGACGCTCGCCTTTTTCTTCACCGCCGAATCGGAAGAAAAAAGTCGGAAAAGATTTTGGCTGCTCGTCGGATGCTATGCGGGCGCTGGCGCGGCGCTACTGGCGAAAGGCTTGATCGGCATCGTCATTCCGGGTGGTATCATCGCGCTTTACTACGTCTTCCGTCGCCGCCCGCCGAAGTTGCTGCGGCTTGGGATTCTGTGGGGGCCTTTAGTAACAATCGGCGTCGCGGCGACGTGGTACGCGCCGGTCATCGCACAGCACGGCTGGACATTCGTTGACGAGTTTTTCGTGCAGCATCACTTCGCGCGCTACGTGTCGAACAAGTATCACCACCCACAGCCGCCGTACTTTTATCTCCCGATTCTTTTACTGCTGGCGCTGCCGTGGACAATGTTTCTCGTCGCGGCGCTCGCCCGCGCGAGGCGCTGGGAGTGGCGCGGCGAGAGTGCGATGGATCGGCTCCGCCTTTTTTCCCTCGCGTGGCTCGTCGTGCCGGTGGCGTTCTTCTCGCTGTCGGGATCGAAACTGCCGGGCTACATCCTGCCCGCGTTGCCGGGCGCGGCATTGCTGGCGAGCGGCGAGTTGTTGAGATACGTGCGGGGCGAGGGGCGCGGCATGGCGATGCGCGTGACGGGTGGAATGATTCTGCTACTCGGCGTCGCGGGGATGATTTTTCAGTTGAGCACACGCTACATCTCGATGGCATGTGCGTTGGCAATCTGCCTGCCAATTACGGCGGTCGGAGGACTGGCGCTCGTGTGGGCGCAACGAAGAATCACAACCGTGTCATCAATCGTGAGCGTGACGTTCGCCACCGTGATGCTAATCGTAAATTGTGTACTCGACGATGCGGCGCGTGGTGAATCCGTGCGCGACCTGCTGCAACAAGCGGCGCAGCGAGGTTACGCTTCAACCCCGGTCGTCCAACTTCACACGCGAGAGCGCACGTCGGAGTTTTACGCGGCGCGTCGCCTCGCGTATGACGAGCACGGCGAGCCGGTGAAGTTCGAGGGAGTTTTTCAGGTCGTGGATGCGGCGCGGCGCTCCGGCGGGATAATGCTCGTCATCGTCCCTCTGGAATTTATCAACCAGTTGCACGAGAGCGAGGAGTTGGAAGTGGAAGTCATCGGTGATAACGGTTCGCTCGCGCTCGTCGCCGTGAAAGTGCGCGGCGGTGCAAGAAGGATGGCAGAAGCCCGACCGTGAGGGCGTCCGTCCGTAGCCGCAACGCCCAACGCCCACGCTTATGCTTCTGCCCTTCAGAGTTCAGGGTGTGGGCGACAGCGCGCGGTTGAAAAAATCAATGACGCGGCGGTCGTAGGCTTCGCCCTGTGCCCCCGTCGCGGAACTCAAATTAACACCCGTTAGAGGTAGGTCGGTGTGAATCTCGATGCCGGCCTGCGACGGAAAGCATATCGCAAGCGCCGCCGTCGAATCGCGCAGACGCCCGGCCTCTTCGCCGCTCAGAAGAAGCACGCGGCGGTTGGTGAGCGACGACGCGGCCTCGCAGGCCGGGGTCGTTTCATAGTTGCCGAGCGAATAGAGACGCATCCCGCCGCGCGCCAGCAACTGCAACAAACTGCTGTCAATTCCGGTGTGTGCTTTCACCGCCGCGTCCAGAACGTCATTCGGAGACGCCGGCACGGAATCGAGCGCGAGCGCGCGAACGCGCGAATCGCGGGTCGCCGCGATGAGCGCCGCGTAGGCTCCCATCTCAACGCCATAAAAGCCGACTTGGGAATTGACGAGAGTCTCGCCCTGCGGTGTTTTCAGCGCGCGGACGAAATCGAGCGCCGCCGCCCCATCTTCCGCCTCGCGCCCGCCGAAGGAAGTCGCCGCGATTGAAGGGTTTTGGCCGTGGGCGCGGAGGTCGGGCCATAACACGGTGAAGTTCGTCGTCTCGCTGATCTTCACGCCGAGATTGAAAAGCCACGAGCGGTCAGCGCCGAAACGGTGAAGCAGGACGACGGCAGGCGCGCCGGGGGCACCGCGCAATAGCCACCCGCGAGCCTCTGTGCCGTCACGGTTGAGCCACCGCTCATCAGTCGCTTTGAGTCCCCGGTCGCTGAGATGTCGGAATTGTTCGGGGGTGACGAGGTACGGACGCTGCGGCGGATGCGATGCTCCATTTACTATCCACACCACGACGCCGATCACGCCGAGCATTAACAGCAGCGCGACGGGGAAAATGGCTTTGATGAGCTTGCGTCCGAGTGGTCGTCGGGTTGACATCAATCGTTATTGTAAATGAGGACGAGCGGTAAGACGAAAGTAAAAGTTACAAAAGGTGCGATGGGGAGCAATTGCCCTTCAAAAACTCTTAAAGCTCAAAAGTGATAGGTGATCAGGTGAGAGGTGATAGGAAAATCAACAATGGTGCGGAGCGGCGGAGCACTTCGATTCGCTTCGGTGGTTCGCGACAGAAGGTTATTACCACAGAGGTGCGGTGTTGGTTGTTCCCTCCTATCACCATTTACCCATCACCTATCACTTCCGAGTTAAAGAGCGCCTGCGCCCGCGAATAATCTTCCGGCGTGTTGAGGTTGATGAAAAACCGCGTCGCGCCGCGCACATCCGACAGTTCATCAGCCGTGACGACGCGAGTCCACACACGCCGGACAAGCACGCTCGGGCGAAGCTCCCCGCTCTGAATTAAATCCTCCACAACTTTCAGGCACGCCGTGCGTCGGTAGAGTGCGCAGAGCGGCTGCATTCGCCCGTCCGTCTGCATCGGCACAACGGCATCACACCATTCGCCGGCGTATGTCATGAGCCGCGCGAAAAGCTCGCCCGTGACGAACGGTAAATCGCAGGAGACAATTGCCACCCACGCGGTTTGGCCGGCAGAGAGCGCGGCGTGTAGTCCGCCCATCGCACCGAGACCGTGATGAACATCTCTCACCACCGGCAAGCCCCACGCCCCGGCGTCTGGCTTGGCGCTGACAACCGCGACGCGAACGACAATCGCGCTGAGCGCCGCCGCGATACGCTCGACGAGCGTTCGTTCGCCGAGCCGGAGATGAGCTTTGTCAATTCCCATCCGGCTGGACGCGCCCCCCGCCAGAATGAAACCGTCAACCTCAGAGATAGTCAGATACCGGTCAGGCATGAGTTGCGAAATTTCGTCCTGAGCAATTCTCAACAACGTCGGACGCCAAGACGCGAGGATGACGGGGCAATCGAGGCCCAACACGTTCGACGGCAGAGAGCGATTCACCCGACAGCCACTCGGAAGAAATCCATGCGTCATGAACGGCAAGACGCGCGCGTAAGCTGAAACCACTTGAAGCGAGCGCCGCCGCGTAGGTGTCCGGCGCAAGCCAACGCTCAGTGGGGTTGATGCGGTCGCCGTCCGGCGAAACGCCGCCGAGGTCGCGCGCGCCCGCCTGAACTAACTCGACGAATTGCGTGGAGAGATTAGGCGGAATCTGGACGACGATTTCACGGGGCAGAATCCGGCGCGCCATCTCGATTGTCTCGCGCACCTCCGCGAAACTCGGCGCTGGGTGATTCTCCATCGCGGTGCCGGGATGCGGTGTGAACGGCTGTACGATCACTTCCTGAATGTGGCCGTACACGCGATGAATGCGGGCGATGGCTTCTAACGTCTCTTCACGTGCGCGCGGCGTTTCGCCGATGCCGACGAGAAGTCCGGTGGTGAAGGGAACACGCGCGCGTCCCGCCGCGCAAAGCGTCTCGAGTCGTCGCGCCGGTTCTTTGTCGGGCGCGCGCCGGTGCGCCGCTTCTTTCCTTAAAGTTTCGTTTGTCGTCTCAACCATCATGCCCATCGAGGGCACGACCGCACGCAACGCATTCAACTCGTCCGCCGAGACGTTACCGATGTTGACGTGCGGAAGGATGTCATATTCAAGCGCCGTCCGCGCGATACTGACGAGATATTCAATGTAAGAACTGAATCCGAATTGCCGTAGCGCATTACGCACAGGGCGAGATTCTTCGACGCCCTCGCCGCTCATAATCAGCAACTCGGTCGCTCCCGCCGCCCGCGCCCTCTTGATTTCCTTGTGCGCATTGTCCGGCGAGACGAGTTGTGCGCCTTCGCCGATGCGCTCGACAAAAACGCAGTAGCCACACGTGTTGCGGCACCAGTGCGTCGGAATTAAAGTCCAACTCGGTGAATAGGTGATTGTGAGTTTGATGGACGGCACGCTCATTTCCGCCGCAACTTAGCATGTTGGTGAACAGCCAGCAAGACGGAATCATGAGCGCATGTCAATACGGCTGCTTAGGCTGGGCGTGCCGATTGCGGATTGGAGATTGCGGATTGCGGATTAAGGACAAGTTCTTCAAATCCGCATTCCGCATTCCGCAATTCATCCCGCGCCCGCTACCGCAGGCGATGCTGACTGCATCTAATGTTTACGTTCCTTGGGAGCCGCTCCCTTGACCGCTATGAAAAGCGGAAGCTATAGTCGCTGATGAAGCGCGCTTCTCCCGACCGTGCTTTATCGTCAGCGCCAGACAGTAAAATGTTCACCGTGTTTAGCTGGTGTTAATTTACGCGCCGGTCTTTGAGGTTGATAAATGAAAAAAACTTGTCGTGTCGTTATCATTTTGCTGATTGCTTTAATCATGCCGCGCGCCACAATCCTCGCGCAAAATTCTCAAACGTCAAATGCAAAGTCAGATGTTCAGTTCCTTCCGCTCGAAGAAGTGCGGGTGGGGCAGAAGGGAATCGCGCGCACCGTGTTTAGCGGGACGGAACCGCAGGACTTCGGCGTGGAAATTTTAGGCGTCGTGCCGGGTTATCCGTCGCCGCGCCAGTCCATGATTATCGCACGCCTGTCGGGAGAGCAGGTGCAGCGCACGAGCGTTTTCGCGGGAATGTCCGGCTCGCCGGTGTACATTGACGGCAAACTCGTCGGCGCTATTGCCTTCAGTTTTCCGTTCTCGAAAGAACCTATTGCCGGGATTACGCCGATTAAACAAATGATCGGCATGTTTGAGCGCGGCGCGGCGGGCGACAGCGTGCGCGCTTCTGGCTCCCAACGTGCGCCGCGCCAAGTTTCTTACGCGCAGCTTGCTTCGACCGAATGGAAACCTGAATGGCCGAAGACGAATGCTAACGGCACAACGTTCATCGCGCCCGTCGCGGCAAATTCGCCGCTCGCCGCGCTCCTCGGCCAACAGTTCGCGCCTATCGCGACGCCGGTCGTGTTCAGCGGAATCTCGCCGGAAGCACTGGCTCAGTTCACGGGTCAACTCCAGAGCGGCGGATTGTTGCCGGTCTCCGGCGTCGGCGGCGCGGCACCGATCACGGGACTTGCGCCGGTCAATGAAAAGACGCTCGCGCCCGGCACTTCGGTGAGCGTGCAACTCGTCAGGGGCGATTACTCGATTGCGGCGGCGGGAACAGTGACGCACCGCGACGGCGAAAAGATTTACGCCTTCGGCCATCCGTTCCTCAGTCTCGGCTCCGCCGACATGCCGATGACCGAATCTTCCGTCGTGACGGTGATACCGAGCACGCTCAACTCTTTCAAGCTCTCCGTGCCGGGGCAGATGGTCGGCGCGATTTCACAGGATCGCGCGACCGGTATCTTCGGCCAACTCAAACGCGCCCCGCGAATGATCCCGGTGACGATCAACTTACGCACCAGCCGCGACCGCACCGAGAAATTCACTTACGAAGTAGCGAACGACGAATTCCTGACGCCGCTGCTGTTGAACCTGACTATCTTCAGCACAATCTCGTCAAGCGAGCGAAGCCTCGGCGATTCGACGATTAGCATACGCGGGCAGATCAACGTCAAAGGACAGAAGCCGATTAGTCTGGAGCGGCGCTTCTCGGCGCAGAATGCCGGCATGATGGCCGCCGGCTCGGTCGCGTCGCCCGTCGCCGCTCTCCTGTCGAGCGGTTTTGACGGCGTTGAGTTGGGCGCGATTACGCTCGACATCACGTCCACTGACGCGCGAATGGCCGGCACGCTGGATCGCATCGCGCTCGACCGCACTGAAGTCAGGAGCGGGGAGACGGTCGAAGTTCAGGCTTATGTCCGCACAGATTCCGGCAAGCAATTCGTCCAGCGCATCCCCGTGGAGATTCCAGTGGACGTGCCGCTCGGACAACTCGTCTTGTTCGTCGGCGACGGCGGCACGCTGCAACAGGCGACGGCGGCGATGAACTTCGTGCCGCAAGACCTCGGCCAACTCGTCGGCGCGATTAACAAAATCAAGAAGAACGACCGGCTATACGTGAAGCTTTTCCGCATCACTTCGGGCGCGGTGATCGGCACCGACGAAATGCCGAATCTGCCGCCGTCGTTCGTCGCCACGCTCAACAGCGAACGCAGTTCCGGCGGCTTCACGCCGACCGTCCTCTCGCCGATTGACGAAAAGGAATTGCCGCCCGCCGAGTTTGTCATCTCCGGGCAGCAACTAATCGGCATCAACGTCGTGCGCTGAAACACTGGCGCGACAATCTTTAAGGCGAACAAACGAGGTGAGTGACGAAAGTCAAACTCACCTCGTCGCCGTTTTAAGGCGGACAGAACTGGATAATGTTCTGAGTGGTCAAAGTGAAGCACGGTTGGTAACAAACAGAGAGCGACGGTCAGAGGCGGGAATGTGAAGCGCAATAAACGTCGGCGCGAGGGTTTCGATTCGCGCGCGTAGTTTTTCGCCTCCGAAAAGCAGCAGGGTGCTGTGAGGCGGCGACCACGCGATGATGTCAGAAAGCATTTCAGTAAAACGTTCGAGCGCGCGGCACGTCACAAACTCCGCCTCCGGCGCAACGGTCTTTTCGAAGCGCTCGGTAATGACGCGAGCTTGATTCTCCAGCCCGACGCGCCGCAACGCTTCGCGGAGGAAGACGCTCTTTTTAGGAGATGATTCAAACAACGTCGCGCTGACATCACCCCGCGCGATCAGGCAGGGGATGATGGGCAGCCCCGCACCCGATCCAATGTCGAGCACGCGCGCGCCGGGTGTAAACTGCGGCAGCGCGAACAGCGATTCGAGCACATGTCGGACGGCAAACTCGCCGGGTGCGCAGGGCGCGACCAAGTGTAGACGCGGATTCCACGTTGCCACCAGTTTATAATAATCGAGCAGACGCGCCGCGTCGTCGGCGCTCAAGTTGACTCCGTAGCGCGGTGCATGCGTGCGGAGCGCATTCGCAAATTCTTCGTCGGGTGTTAGGCTTGCTTTGGTCATTATTATAAAAATAAAAAAGCGGCGGCACAATTTGACCGCGGCAAGATGCGCGAGGTCAGTACCGGGAGCGGTAGCGACCGGGTTGGCGCGGATCAGAACGCGCCGTGAGTTGTCCTTGCGCGGCCTCACCCCGTCGCTACCGCTCCGGGTTCTGACTCGTTCTTAAAGCTTAGCGAAAGTTCTGAACCCTTCACAAGTCTTGTCACTACGCATGAAAAACTTAAGCGCGGAGCACGAAGAACTAGGACGCGCGGTGACAAAGATCATCGCCGACTATTTTCGCGCGCTCGACTCGGCGCGGGTCTGCTCGGAAGCTTCGCCTTCTGAAATGGAGAAGATTTTCGACGAGCCGCTGCCGACCAAAGGCATGAGTGCCGAAGAAATTCTGCATCGCTTCACTGGGGATGTGGTGCCGCACGCGATGAACATTCCCAGCCCGCGCTACTGCGGATTGTTCAACCCGACGCCGCTCCCGCTGGCCGTATGGGCCGACGCGCTCGCGGCGGCGATCAATCAGAACGGCGCGGCGTGGCGCAACAGTCCGTCGGCAAGCGTCATCGAAGCGCGGGTGCTGCGCTGGCTGTGCGATTTAATCGGCTACCCGGAAGAAAGTTTCGGGACATTGACGAGCGGCGGTTCCGAAGCGAACCTCATTGCATTGAAGTGCGCGCGCGACCGCGCCGTTGATGGCATTCGTGACAACGGTATTGCCGCCACGACGCTCGGCGCAACGAAGCTGATTGTTTATGCTTCCGAGCAGTGTCATTACTCGTTGGAAAAAAGCGTGGATATTCTCGGTTTAGGAAGAAGCAATTTGCGCAAGATTCCGGTTGACGAACGCTTTCACATCAGAATTGATGTGCTCCGCGAAGAGATTGAGCGCGACCGCGAGCGCGGGCGTATTCCGTTGTGCGTCGCAGGCGCGGCGGGCGCGACCTCGACCGGCATCGTTGATTCGCTCGACGAATTGGCGGAAGTCGCGCGGCGGCATAATCTCTGGTTTCATGTTGACGCGGCTTACGGCGGCGCGCTCGCTTTTTCCGAAAAACATCGGGGGCGGCTACGCGGCATTGAGCGCGCCGATTCGGTGACGATTGATCCACACAAATGGATGTTCGTCCCGTTCGCGTGCGGCGCGGTGCTGGTGCGCGGCGGGGCGCGCGTGCTACGTGACGCTTTCGACATCACGCCCGAATACCTCAGCGAAGAGCGCGGCGGCGGAGATGTCAGTTTCGATTTCTTTCGCTACGGGCAACTCGGCTCACGCCGCTTCAATGCGCTGAAAATCTGGATGGCGCTGAAGAATCTCGGAGTGCGCGGCTACGCCGAAATCATTGAGCGCCAGATTGAGTTGACTAACTACTTCGCCGCGCGAATTGATGAATCGAAAGACTTCGTGCGCATCGGCGAAGTGGAAACTGCCGTCTGTTGCTTTCACTTTCTGCCTGATGATGCGAAAACTTATGACGGCGCGGCGCTTGATCGTTTACAGCACGCTCTTCAGCAGCGCGTCGAGCGGAGCGGCGAAGCGTGGATTTCGACAACTGTATTGAACGGGCGGCGCACTCTTCGTGTTAACGTCAACAGTTTTTTGACCGAGCATCGTCACATTGATGATCTGCTAGAATTGCTGTCCCGCGAAAGCACGAGATTGATGGAAGAAGGGAGCGGCGAATGAAACAGAGAGGTTTGCGTAAGCTGTGCGCTTCGAGGTGCGTCCCTTTTCTGCTGCTGCTGATCTGCGCGGCGGCGACAACATCTGACGCGAAAGACGTCGCCGACTCGCGCTCGCTTTCGGCGATTACTTCGCGCGCCCAGTTTGACGATCTCGCGCGCGTGTACACAGATACGCCTTACGCTCTTCCGCATGTGATGTTCGTGATTGACCGCAAAAGTAATAACCGAATCTATTACATTGACTCAAAGCGGTATCGATTTCATAAGGATTTCGTCAACGGCACGTACCTGTCGTTGGAGCGCGGGCGGGAGTTTTTTGAAAACAATTATATCAAGCCGAACCGGCGCTTCATTCTCGGCACGCTCGCCTATCAATCGCCGGTGCGCCGCTGGACGTTTGAATTTTGGGAGGGCGACTTAATCCCCCGCGAGCAGATCAAGCTGGCGGCGGAAGTTATCAACCGCACGTTCTTTGAACGGATCGCTTACAAGCCAAACTCACTGCGGCAGGAAGAAGAATCTGCACAGATCGAGGGGCTACAGCGCGTGCTGCAATCCGAGATCACGCGCGAACAGGAATACTCTCCGCTTAACCTCGCGCGCGGAATCGGGCGCATTCATATCATCGAGAAGCTGGACGAACACGTTGAGATTGGGTCGAACGAGATTCTCGTGCTGAGTGAGGTGCCGGTCAATCTTCCGCCGGTCGCCGGGTTGATTATCACGACGCCCTCGACGCCGCTCTCGCACGTTAACCTTTTGGCGAAATCGTGGGGCGTGCCAAACGCTTACATCAAAAACGCGGCGGAGCTTTTGAAAGAATACGATGGCTGGTGGGTGACGTTTGAGACGCTGCGCGACAAGTATGCTATTAAGCGCGCCGACACGAATCAGTTGGACGAATATCAGAAGCGTCTGGCGGTGCGGCTCGACGTGATGACGCCGCGCTTTGATTTATCGGTGAAGCGCCTCGCCGATGTCACCGCGCAGCGTTCGCGCGCGGCAGGGATTTACGGCGCGAAGTCGGCCAATCTCGGCGAGGTCGCGCGGGCGCGGTTGAAAGGCGTCGTGGTGCCACACGGGTTCACGATCCCGATTTTCTATTACGACCAATTCATCAAAGAGAACAAACTTGAGGACGCGATCTATGAGATGATGAACGATCAGCAATTCGTCCATGATCCGGCCTACCGGCGCGAGCGTCTGACGGGCTTGCGCACGCGCATCGAAGCGGGCACAGTCAACGAAAAGCTTCAGGCGGAAGTGCTGCGCCGCGTGCGTGCGGGTTACGCCGGCAAAGGCTTGTTCGTCCGCAGTTCGTCAAATGCTGAGGACTTGCCGAACTTCAACGGCGCGGGACTCTACTCGACAGTGCCGAACGTCCGCGACGAATCGAAGCTGACCGAAGCAATTAAAACCGTGTGGGCATCACTGTGGAACTTTGAGGCCTACGAAGCCCGCGAGCGCGCCGGCATTGACCACGCGAAAGCTTACATGGCGGTGCTCATACAGGAAGGCGTCGAGGCCGAGAGTGCGGGCGTAATGATTACGACTGATCCTTACGACCGCGACAATCGCGGGGCGATTTACATCAGCGCGAAGCGGGGCTTAGGCATCAAGGTCGTCGAGGGCAAAAAAATCGCGGAGCAAATCATCTTTGGCGTGCGCTCCAACTCTGTTCGCGTGCTGACGCGCTCGGAAGAAGAAAGCCTGCTCGCCTTTGACGAGCGCGGCGGCGTGAAAGAAATTCCCGTGAGCGGCGAGCGCGCGGTGCTGACCGATGCTGTGGCGCGGCGTCTGGCGGGCGCCGCCGCGCTCGTGAAGCGGGTTTTCGGCGGGAAAGAGCAAGACATCGAATGGGTTTTCAAGGGGGGACAAATTTATATCGTGCAGTCACGCCCATACATTGAGGGGAGTTGAGAAGTGGTACACAACATAGAAACCCGCGCGCCGCTGCATTCGTTCGTCGGCTGCATCATCTTCTTTGCCTTGCTCACTTCGAGCGCGTGTAGCCGGTACATGTCACCGGGCAATGATCGCTCTCAAGCTGCGAATACAACGAACATCACGGCGACGGGCACTGCCACGACGGCGGGCAACACTAACACCGCATCCTCCAACCCTGCCGAATACGACGCGGAGATTTCGCGCCTCGAAAAGCAGGCGGAGAAAAGCCCCGCCGACGACACCGTGAATGTTTCGTTGTCGCAGGTTTACGTCCGCCGCGCGGAAGCCTTCAGGCAGCGCGGCCAACTCCGCGAAGCCGGGCGCGATTATCAGGAGGCGTTGCGCCGCGACCCGGACAACGAAGCGGCTCAGCAGGGTAACGCGGACATCTCACAGCAAGTCGAAAGCCATGCCACCGGCGAAAACGGGGAGCCGGCACCGCTGCCGATTACCCCGGACGCCGCCTCATCGGGCGATGAAGAACTCTCGCCAAAAACCGAACCGTCACCACGAAGAAAAAGAGAAGGAAATCAGTACTGAGTACTGAGTTTAAAACCAGCCCTTCTCAGCACTCAGTACTCAGCACTCAGTACTTTGAAAAGATGTTGATCATACCCGCGATTGATTTGAAGGACGGGCGCTGCGTGCGTCTGACGCAGGGGCGCAAACAGGATGTGAAGGTTTACGACGGCGACCCGGTCGAGATTGCCCGCCGCTTTGAAGATTCCGGCGCGCGGATGCTTCATGTCGTTGATCTAGACGGCGCGTTTGCCGGGGCTGATTCGCGCAACCGGAAAGTCGTGAGAAAGATTATTCGCACGCTCGAAATCCCAGTGCAGTTCGGCGGAGGACTGCGCACCGTTAATGATGTGCAGCAGTTGATCGAGTTCGGCGCGGCGCAAGTCGTGATCGGCACGCTCGCCGCTGAATCGCCTGAGACGCTGGAAAAGTTCGTGCAGCTTTTCGGTTTTCGCATCTGCGTCGGAATTGACGCGCGACGGGGCCACGTGATGACGCGCGGCTGGGAGCGCGAGGAAAAATTGACGGCGCTTCAACTGGCGCAAAGAGTCGCCGACGCTGGAGTGGATCGTATTGTTTACACCGACATCGCGCGCGACGGCACCCTCGAAGGCGTCAACGTCGAACAGACGTGTCACATCGCACGCGAATCGGGTTTGCGCGTGACGGCTTCGGGCGGCGTCTCGTCGCTCGCCGACATTGAAAGATTGAAAGACGCGAGCGTGTGCGGCGTGGACAGCGTGATCGTCGGGAAGGCGCTCTACGAAGGACGGTTCAAATTAAAGGAGGCGCTGCTGGTGGCGTGATGAATTGATGAGCGAAGGAATTTTTCGAGAACAAGTGTTGGCGGGGCGAGTCGCCCTCGTGACCGGCGGAGGAACCGGCGTCACCGGCGGCGTTGCGCGCTCTCTAGCTGAGGTGGGCGCGAAAGTCGCACTCGTCAGTCGCAGTATGGAGCATCTCGAACCGGCGGCGGCGTTGATTAACGGAGCCGGCGGCGAGGCGCTCGCCGTCCCAGCGGACGTGCGCGATTTCGCGGAAGTGGAAAAAGCCGTTGCCGCGACAGTCGAGCACTTCGGGCATCTCGACGTGGTAGTCAACGGCGCGGCGGGAAATTTTCTCTGCGCCGCCGAGGAGCTTTCGCCGAACGGCTTCGGCACGGTCGTGGATATTGACCTCAAGGGGACGTTCAACGTCTGTCGCGCCGCCTTCGCCGAGTTGAAGAAGAATCGCGGCCAGATTTTGAACATCAGCGCGACGCTGCATTACGGCGGCACGCCTCATCAACTTCACGTCTCGGCGGCGAAAGCGGGCGTTGACGCGCTGACGCGCAACCTCGCGGTCGAGTGGGGGCGCTACGGCATCCGCACCAACGCCATCGCGCCGGGGCCGATTGAAGACACCGAAGGAATGAAGCGACTCGTCCCCGAGGAAATCAAAGAGCGCCTGCGCCGCCGCATCCCGCTCGGCCGCTTCGGACGCATCCGCGACATCGAGCAGTGCGCGATTTTCTTATGCTCCGACGCCGCCAGCTTTATCAACGGCGCAGTTCTCGCCGTTGACGGCGGCCACTGGCTGAATAATCAGGGATGAGGGCGGAGGGATGAGGGATGAACAAAAAGCATGTTTTGAGTACTTACCTTCATCCCTCATCTCTCCGCCCTCATCCCTTCAAGTATGATTGATCTTCAACCCGCAACATTCGAGGAGTTTGAGCGCGAGGCGGAGCGCGGCAACGTCGTGCCGGTGGTGCGGACGGTGCTCGCGGATTTGCAGACGCCGGTGAGCGCATTCTTGCGTGTCGCTAATGATGCGCGCTATGCGTGCCTGCTCGAATCGGTGGAGGGCGGCGAGCGCGTCGCGCGCTTCTCGTTCATCGGCGCGGAGCCGGAACTGATTGTCAGGGGGCGCGGGAATCAAACACTGATCGAGCGGGGCGAGGAGACACAAACTCTCGAAGGCGTGCGCGCGATTGATTTCGTTCGCGATTACTTTAAGAAGCGAAAACTAGCGCGGCGCGGCGGACTCGCGCCGATGGCGGGCGGCGCGGTCGGCTATCTCGCTTACGACGCGGTGCGGTGGTTCGAGCCGGTGCTTGATGTCGAGAATGCGACGGCGCTACGGCACGATGATGCCGTCTTCATGTTCTTCCGCACGGTGCTCGCGTTTGACCGTGTGAGGCAGCAGATGGAAATCACGTCGGTGGTTTTCACCGACGAAGCGGCGGGAAACCGCGCGCGTCTGCGCGAGTTGTACGACGAAGCGTTGCGAGAGACGGAGCGGATCGAAAAGCGTCTGTCGAGCGGGCTGCTTCCCGATACATCTTCGACCCCTCACGCCGCGCCGGAAAAATCTTCGCCACTTGCCCCCGCGTCAAATTGGTCACGCAAAGATTTTGAGGGAGCGGTTGACGCAATCAAGGAGCACATCGCGGCGGGTGATTG
>JBPCPQ010000393.1:0-3603 GCA_050999015.1 Pyrinomonadaceae bacterium
ACAGACGTCTGTCCGAAACTTTGGCGCGCAACAAGGTGCCGGTCAACGTCATCAATCGCGGCGATACTTTGCGCTTCGATCAGGTGACGGTCGAAGTGCTGTGGCCGCCGCCCGTTGGCGACGATGCGACGAACTTTCCATCCGGTAATGACGACTCGCTCGTGCTGCGGCTGCGGTTCGGCGAAAAATCAATTCTCTTTAGCGGAGACATCGAAGCGTTCGCCGAATCCGCGCTCACCGCTTCGGCTAATGATGTCAGTAGCGATGCCGTCAAGGTAGCGCATCACGGAAGCAAGACTTCTTCAACGCCGAACTTCGTCTCCGCGACGCATCCCCGCTGGGCGATAATTTCCGTCGGAACTGATTCGCCTTACGGACACCCGGACGCGAATGTAGTTGAACGCTGGCGTGCGCGTGGAGCGAACGTGCTCACCACCGGAAGAAGCGGCACCGTGACGCTCGTCGCCGACGGGGACGAAATGAAAGTGAACACGTACATTCGTGACTGAGTTGTTGAAGTGATGATCGTAAAGCGGATAGTATTCACGAAGAATAAAATGCACACACTTGAGGAGAGATGTTGCTTATGTCAGATATGCAAGCCGTAAACAATTCGCCGCTTTACGACCGACGGCCATGGGGATCATTCACCGTCCTCGACGAGGGAAGCAATTACAAAGTGAAGCGCATCGAAGTCTTGGCGGGGAAGCGTCTGAGTTACCAAAAGCACGCGCGCCGCGCCGAGCATTGGATGGTCGTGGGCGGCACGGCCAACGTGACACTCGACGGGCGGGAAATCATTGTCCCCATCGGCGAGACGATTGACATCCCCCTCGGCGCCGCGCACCGCGTCGAGAACCCCGGCGTTGATACTCTCGTCTTCATCGAAATCCAGCGCGGCGACTACCTCGGCGAAGACGACATCGTGCGCCTCGAAGATGACTTCGGACGCGCCCCGGTGGAAGGATGAAGGCGGAAGCATGAAAGGTGAATTAAGAGGTCTGCGTCGCCGCCTTGTGTTTATTCAGCGAAAAGGTAGGCACTCACTTGACGAAAGCGTCGGTCGCTGAAGCCACGCACCATTATCAAATGCTCGACGCGCCGGAATCCGCCGTGGCGCGCGCGATGCTCAACGATGCGCGCCGCCAGAGAAGGGCCGATGCCCGGTAATTTCTCAAGCTCGCCGGCGGATGCCGTGTTGAGGTTCAAACGCGGCGCAGACGCTCTCTCAGCACTTTCCCCCGGACTTATTGCCGACACGTTTTCTTCTCTCATCAGAACCACTCGCCGGGGCGCTTTTGAGCATGAAAAGGCGAGGGCGAGAAGCACAGAGGAAAAAAACACGGAAAATGTTTGCGCCACCTGGCGCGAAGGTTGTTTCATTAACGCAAATTGCTGTCCGCAAAGACCTTGCAACTTCTGCCGCCGATGTGTGCAAAGTGCTACAAGTCTAAAATTGTCAGGAACTTGTAACTTCAGAAAGGCACTTTTCCACAGGCTTTTCCACAACTCCTGTGGAAAAGTTTTCGAGCGCCGGATGTGTAAAAAATTTGTAATTATGTGAGAGATTGGGGCGGCGATTCTCAGCCGTGAAGAAGATCATTAGATGTGCAGACGGCAAACCCCTCCGCTCGATTAAACGTCTTTGCTGATTATCCCCGCCGTGTGGCGGCGCACGCTTGAAGCAGATTTTTATAACTCGCCTGAATCCGCCTGTAGATCATCCCAGTGGGCAACGCTCTCGAAGGCGCGTTCGAGCACGGGGCGCGGGCGGGCGCCGTCGGCTTGGCCGATGAATCCCTCGCGCTCCATCGCGTCGAGAATCGCGGCGGCGCGTCCGTAGCCGATGCGAAGGCGTCTTTGCAGCACCGACGTGGAAGCGCGCTTCATCTCGACGCAGATGCGCAGCGCCTGCTCGAAGAACTCGTCGCGCTCGCCGCCCGCCCCGTCCGTGCCGGAGGCTTCTTCATTCGATTGCGTAATGGATTCGTCGTAGGCCGGCTCGCCCTGATCCTTAATGTGTTTGACGATCTTGTTGATCTCGGCTTCGTCAACATACGCGCCGTGAACGCGCACGAGGCGGGAGGTTCCCGGCGGCAGAAACAGCATGTCGCCGCGCCCGAGGAGTTGCTCCGCGCCGTTCGCATCAATAATGGTGCGCGAGTCAACTTTTGAAGAAACGCGGTACGCGATACGCGAAGGGAAGTTGGCTTTGATGAGTCCGGTGATGACATCAACGCTCGGTCGCTGTGTGGCGAGGACGAGGTGAATGCCGACGGCGCGCGCCATCTGCGCGAGGCGCGTGATTGATTCCTCGACTTCGTGGCCGGAGACCATCATTAGATCGGCCAACTCGTCAATGATGATCACGATGTACGGGAGAGGCTTCCACGGCTGTCCTTCGTCGTCGTAATCCTCGACCGCGTTGCGGCGCGTAATCTCGGTGTTGAAGCCGTCAATGTTGCGCACGCCCCAGCCCGCGAGGTCTTTGTATCGCTTCTCCATTTCACTGACCGCCCACTTAAGACTCTGCGCGGCGCGCTTCGGGTCGGTGATGATCGGCGTCGCAAGATGCGGGATGTCGGCGTATAACCCTAGCTCAAGACGCTTCGGGTCAACCATGATGAACTTCACTTCGTCGGGCCGCGCTTTATAAAGAATCGAGACGATCAGCGAGTTGACGCCGACGGATTTACCCGCGCCGGTCGCGCCGGCGATTAAAAGGTGCGGCATCTTGGCGAGGTCGGCGACGTAGTTCAAGCCGTCAATCGTTTTGCCAAGGGCGAGCGTCAGCTTCGACGGTGATTCACGGAACTGGCGCGACTCGACGACTTCGCGCAGTCCGATGGTCTCGCGCTTCGGGTTCGGCACTTCGATGCCGACGTGAGCTTTGCCGGGAACGCGATCAATGCGGATTGACTCGGCCTTGAGCGCAAGGCACAAATCGTCAACGAGTCCGGTGACGCGCGAATACTTCACGCCGGGGTCAGGCTTAAATTCGTAAGTCGTGACGACCGGCCCCGGACAGATGTATTCGATCTTGCCGGTGACGTTGAACTCACGGCACTTCTCGGCAACCTGCGTCGCCAGTTCGCGCAATTCTTCGTCGGCGCGTTCGTGCCGCTCCTGCGGCGGGTGCAGAAATTCGTAATCGGGAAGTTTGTAAACGCTCAGTGCCGCCGCGATTCTTTCTGCCTTCCGCGCCGCCGCACGTTCCTGCACGGTCGGCTGAGAAGGGACAACGCTTTCCGGCACACGTTCAATCGCCTCCGTGCGAACGACTGATGCGGTGCGAACCATTTCCTTAACTTCAACGTCTACGCTCTCGGCGGCAGAAGTAGAAGGCGGCGGCAGTGCGGCGGGTGTCGTCGTCATCGCACGCTTCGCGGGCGCGGCGGGTCGCTCTGGCTGGGGGGCGCTGACTTTAGAAACGACCGGCGTTGCGGCAAACGGTTGCGCGGCGATTGAGGCCAACTCGGCTTCGGCCTGTGCGAGCTTGTGGCGAATCGCTTCCTCGGCGGACAGCTTAACTTCACCGGAGGCAGCAGTCCCTACAACAGCCGCGCGTTTGATTGCCGTTGCGGCGGACGCAGACTGCTTACT
>JBPCPQ010000435.1:0-1279 GCA_050999015.1 Pyrinomonadaceae bacterium
GTCGTACATATAATTGAAACTGAGGTTGAGGTACGACTTGTTGACGCGCTCGCTCAACTCGCCGAGCGCGGCACTCATCATCTTCGAGTCGATGACGTAAATCTCGCTAGGGCCAGTCAGTCCACTATTGCGCGGATTTTGATCGCTGGGCTTTTTGCTTCGACCGATCATGTCAATGTTGAACTGCGCGACGATTGTGTTGAGCGGCACCGTCGGATATTCCACAAAGTACTCCGACCCCTTCAATCCCTTTTCCTCGCCCGAATGCCAGACGAAAAGAATCGAGCGGCGGGGGCGCGGGGCGCGCGCAAGTGCCTCCGCGAGCGCCAGCACCGCCACTGTCCCGGAGCCGTCGTCGTCCGCGCCGTTGTAAATCGAATCGCCGTTAACAGCCTGCCCGACGCCAACGTGATCGTAGTGCGCGCCGACCGCGACGTACTCGTTTTTCAGCACCGAGTCTTTGCCTTCCAAGACTGCGACCACGTTCTGCGTGTTAATCGAGACGTTCGCCACGTTCACTGTGAAAGTGATGCGCTTCTGCGGCGCAAGCTCGAAAGCTTCCGGGGCTGTCCCGGCCACCGTGTTCCGCATGATTTCGGCGGCGCTCTGTTGCTCACCATCGAAGATAGTGTTGAGCATTGCGACGGACGGCATGATTGTCGGCAACTGCGTCTTCGATTCCGTCCCATCTCGTTCCTGAAACCGCACGATGTCAGGGCGTGAACGCTCCAGCGAGCGCCGCCGCGCGCTCCACCAGCGATCAAAGTCGGGGTAGTTCGTAATCATAATGACGCCCCGCGCGCCGCGCTTCTGCGCCGCGCTCGCCGGGTTTTCAGCGTCGGTGATCGTATTGCCGAGCGCCCCCCGCTCAATCCCTTGTGGAAATCCGGCGGAGACAATCACGATTTTGTCGCGCACGTCCACGCCCTGATAAGCGTCAATGTTCTTCGAGGGTATGACCCATCCGTGACCGGCGTAAACAAGCGCGCCGCTCGCCGTCCCGGAGGTCGTGGCGATGAGGAAATCCTCACCGTAGCGAAAGGTCTTCCCGCCCATTTCGGCGCGGGTTTGTGCGGCATCAACTTTATTACTGCGCATCTCGATGGTTTGAAAATATGTATTGTCGTCGCCGGCGGGTTTGAGTTTCGCGGACTTGAGCCGCTCGGCGAGAAACTTCGCCGTCGCGTCGAGGCCGGGTGACGGCGTGTCGCGCCCGGCCATCTCGTCGGAAGAGACGAAATAAAGGTCTTTCTTCAACTGCGCCGCCGCGATGCGTTCC
>JBPCPQ010000217.1:0-3350 GCA_050999015.1 Pyrinomonadaceae bacterium
GAACGCACGCGGCGCTTAACGATTTCGCATCGAGCGCCCCACGCCACAGTCGGAACGTAATTCAGTGTGTGGTTGCGCACCGAAAGGTCTTCGATATTGCCGTGATCGCTCGTCAACATCACGGTCGTGCGCGAGAGGTCAATGCTATCCAACACGGCGCGCACGAAAGCCGCGAGGCCAGTGAGAACGGCGAGAGCGCCCGCGACGTTTTGCTGGTGTCCCATCCGGTCGGTGAGAAAGTATTCGTAGAGCGTGAAGCGATGCTCGCTGCTAACATCGGCCAGCACTTGCGCCGCCACTCCGGGTGTTCGTTTCTCAACGTCCTCTCCCGCCTCAATCAACAGTTGATTGGTGAAATCGTGGTATAGAGCGCGCCCGCTTCTCACGTCGTCAATTGTGCGAAATTGTAGCGCGGCTGATTCGACCGCGACGGTTGTCGCCGACACCCAGCGCGGGCGCGCGTCGAAGAAACGTCGCGTGTAGGCGTTGGCGAAAACATTGGGACCGACGCGGGCGCGGCCAAGTTGAAGAAAGATCGAGTGCTGGCGAATGATTTCGCGCAACTGTTCGTTAGGAAATCCCTGCTTGTGAAAACCCAAAGCGGCCGGCGCATTAACACCTGTCAGAATCGTCGTCTGTCCCGACGCGCTCTGCGGCCTGCCCTCGACGCCGAGACGGGCGTCAGTCGTCGTCAGTATCCCGTCGTGCGGGATCGGCGATACTTCATCCTGAAAGTGAGCGAGCGGGGCGGCGATTTGTGCTGCAAGCAAATCGAGTGGGTTGTGATGCCCGCGAGTGCCGATGCCGAGGCCGTCAACGAAGATGAGTAGCACGGACATGGGGGCGATAAGTAGCATCCGAAGCGGCGTCGAAGCAAGGAGCAAAGTGTACATAAAAAAATACGGCCTGACACTTTGTAGCGCCGGGCCGTATCTTACAAACAAAGTCGCTCAGCTCACTAGGCGGCTCGCTCGCGGATAATGCTTCGCCGTCGCGGCGTGACGGGCGCTCGCGCGTCGAGCAGATATTGGAAGCGATTGTTGAGGAGCGAGTTGAGGGATTCATGATGCTTGAAGCCGAGCAATCGCGCCGCACGGGAAACCATGCCGTCTGAATCTCTCAGTGCCAATTCGATAAAGCGTTGTTCCACGTGTTGGACTTCGTTCTTCAGTGAAAACCCCGCCCACGGGTCGGTGAGTGCGCCCTTATGCACGTAACGCATCGCGATCACTTCAAGCATCTTCCCGGTGATAACCGCGCCGTCGGCGGCTGTCAGCAGCGTCCGCTCGATTAAGGATTGTAGCTCACGCGTGTTGCCGCACAACGGAAGTCTGCGTGTCGCCTCGAGCGCTTCGGGCGTGAACGTCAATCGCTTGCGATGTTTTTGCGTCGCCTCGCTGAGAAAGTGCGCGGCCAACTCGGGGATGTCGTCGGGGCGTTCCCTGAGCGGCGGAATAACGAGATGAAATGTTTCCAAGCGGTAGAACAGGTCTTGACGGAATTTACCGGCAGCGACCAATTGTTTTAAGTTACCGTTGGTGGCGGCGATGATCCGCACGTCAATCCGTTCCGGCATCGGTGAGCCGAGAGTATGAATCTCGCCGTGCTCAATCAGGCGCAGAAGCTTGCCCTGGCTAACCAAGCTTAATTCGGCAATCTCGTCAAGAAAAAGTGTGCCGCCATCGGCGATGCGTGCGGCCCCGTCGTAGTCTTCTATGGCGTTGGTGAAACTACCCTTGCGGTGGCCGAAGAGTTGAGATTCGAGAAGTGTTTCGCAAAGGGCGGCGCAGTTGACGGGGACGAACTTACCGCCGCGCCCGCTCCACGCATGAATGTTGCGCGCCAGTATCTCTTTGCCAGTGCCGGTTTCTCCGGTCAGCAGTACCGCGCCGCCATCGGCGCGCGCGACGGCGCGCGCATCACGCAGTAGAGCCTTAGTTCCCTCAGCAGCATGAATAAACTCAGGGACGGAGAACTTTTCAACTTGATGATAGCGGGCCTCGCACACGCGACGCGCGCACTGGCGTAATCGCGCCAGAATATCCGGTCGTTGTGAGCGTTCTAACATCTCGTCGGCGCGCAAGTAAGTAATACGAAGCTCATCGGGTGTGAGACACGCGCCCAACTCCTCAATGAGCGACAGCAGTGCCTGACCAGCGCGTTCTGTATCGCCGGCCTGCTCCGCCACCTCCGCCGCACGGTCGAGTTTCTGACGAGCCTCTCGCGGTTGCCGGTCAAGACGGGCAAGCGCCTTTCCATGAGAAATCAATGCTTCAGCCAGAAAGGAGTATTCGCCGCCCCTCTCAAGCACCTGCACGGCGGCTCTCGCCGTTTTTTCCGCTTCGGAATTTCGTCCCTGTGCGAGCAGTACGCGCGCGCGCGTCTCGTCCGCCTGCGCCGCGCCGCCTTTATCTTTTAGATTAAGGAACAGTCGCCGAGAGCGGTCAACGTGCTCGTGCGCTTCGTCGAACTTGCCGATTGTAAAAAAGAGGAATGCCAGATTGTTTTCGAGTCGGGCGCAGTACTGAGTGTGGTTAGCTTGCTCGAAGTGAAAACGCGCCGCTTCTGATTCGACCAGAGCGCGATCAACGTAGTCATCGCGCGACTCGTCAGTTCCGAGACTCCTGAGCAACTGTGCGCGCTCGCCGTGAAACCGACCTTTCAGCGAGTGGTTATTGCTGGTTGCGAAAAGCGGTGCGGCTTCGGTCAGGACGCGCAGCGCTTCGTGCGTGCGGGTGGCAGACTTTTCGACGATTGCGCTGCGCAGAAGCACGAGCGCTTTCGTGTCGCTTTCGGCGTCGCCCAAAAGTCGCAGCGCTTCGCGTAACGTAATGCGCGCTTCGTCGAGCGCGCCTTCGCGCCGATAGCAAAGTGCGAGTTCGGAATAAGCCTCGGCGATTTTTTCTGTTTCACGGAGCGGTTCAAAACCACCGATACTATCAGTGATGAGATTCTTCGCGGTTTCCTGCGCGTTTTCGATTTGGTCGGTGCTGCCCAACCATCCGGTGAGAACCCCGGCCCGCAGAAGCACCTCAGACGCGGTCGAAGAATCAAGCCCTTTGAGAGATGGCCGCTCGCCGACGCCCGACCACAACGGGCTTAGAGCATCTCGGGCGGATTCATAATCGCCCGCGTCTTCAAGTTCTCTGGCGCGCAGACAGTGAAATTGCGCCTGCTCGATGAGGTCAAGGTCGGTGGCACCCGCCGGCATGTCAGAACGGACAGCTAAATTCATGTGAGGTCTCCTTTTATGCGCGCTACGGATTTCTTGGAGTAGTGTTTTTTTTTAGCCTAATGGTGCTATTATGTGCCCACTCAGGTTAGCGTTGCTTGAAGTAGTCCCCAAACCT
>JBPCPQ010000344.1:0-2337 GCA_050999015.1 Pyrinomonadaceae bacterium
CCATTCGCCGATCTGCTTGCCTTCGTGATCCATCGCATGCGCGCCGTATCCGCCGCCGGGACACACGATCACCGCCGTCCCATTCCCCTTCCCCGCCGGGGGCAGGAAAAATTCCAACGTCGGACGCTCCGCAGGCTCTTGACCGACGGCTCCGGGTGCGCCGCCCGGCCATAGAAGCTCGATCTTTCTTTCCATCGAAGAAGTTTGCGCGGAAGTTACAACGGCGAGAGACACAATTATCAACGGCATCATTACATAATTTTTCATCATTCTAGTTTATTCACCTTATCCGCATGCTCTTAACTCTCACAACACAATCCTCGACTTGCCCGGCACGAGCGGGCGAGTTATACCGCGCCAGACGAATTCTCCGGCGACGCCTTCGGGCAAATTCACTTCCGCCGTGAGTTTGTTATTCACCAAAGAAAGACTCACCGCGACCTCGCCGCGCGGGTGCGGAATCGCACCCGACGCTTTTGCTAGTTTTCCGAGAAAAGGTCGGATGCGGACGCGCTGGAAGCCGGGCGCGGCGGAGTCAATACCGAGCACGGTGCGGAACAGTTCGTAGTTCGGGCTGGCTCCCCACGCATGACAGTCAGAACGCGAAGGGTCGGCGGTCTCCGCCCACGTCGTCAGGCCGCGCACGAGCATCGCGTCCCACTCGCCGAGAAGTTCGAGGTAACGGTCGCCCTCACCCGCGACGTTTACGGCTGAGTGTAAGTAGTGTTTGAAATATATGCTCGCCTGCACGAGCGACACATCAGGGATGATGCGCGCGACGAGTTCACGCGCGTCGTCGCCTTTGACCAATCCGGCGATGACGGCGAGCGCGTTGGTCTGCTGCGAGAAATTCTTTTTATCGGGCGTGTCGGCATAGAGCATGCGCTCGGTTCCGTCCCAGTAGGTGTTTTGAATCGCGTCTCGCAGATCGTTCGCCGCGCGACGGTACTCAGCCGCTAACGCTTTCGAGCCGAGCGCGTTTTCCATCTCTGCCGCCCAATCGTATGCCAGTAGAAGCTGCAAGTTGACTGGGGCGGAAGTTCCGTCCGCGCCCGCCGGGGGCACGCCGCCCTTCCACTGTGTCGTCCAGTCAATGAAGTTCCACCACGGCATTTGTCCGAGTAGTTGTTTCTCACTTCGGTGCGCCGAGAAAAACGACAGCACCGCGCGCACGCCCGGCAGCATTTGACGCACGAACTCAGGGTCGTCGCGGTACATCCAGTAGTCATGCACCATCCCGACCCACCATAGCGAGAACGGCGGGATGTATTGCTGCTGGCGCGTCGGCGCGCGGCTCATCGTTGCGCCTTCGGCGGTGCGCGAGTCGTTGATTTGCGCGATGGCGTTGCGCATCAGGCGGTCGTCGCCGGTCATGTACAGTGAGACGAGCGCCTGAGTGCGCGTGTCGCCGACGTACTGCAACTGCTCGTAATATGGACAGTCCATGTACGTCTCGTGCGCGCACAGGCGGGCGGTGCGCCAACCCACATCGAGAATTTTTGTGAGCCTTTCGGAATCAGCGTCGAAACGAGCGCGGCGCTCGAAAGGGTAGCCCGTATAGACGCCGCGCACATCTTCGATTGTCAGTGGCTCGCCCTCCGTCTCGACGCTCAATTCGACGTAACGATACGTCCGCCACCAGAGCGGCCTGAAGAGTCTCCCCGCACCGCCGTCGGCGATAAATGTGTCGCGGTAGCCGACAAAAGTTTTACCTTCGACTTGATCGCGATTTCCCTTGCCGCCCCTCTGTGCGCCCGGCAGGTAGAGCGCCTCGGCGTAGCGCAGCGAAACTTTCGCGCCCTTGCCGCCACTGACAATCAATTCGGGGTAAGCGGTCGTGAGATACGTTTGATCGAGCAGCAGTTGCGCCTTCGTCCCGGCAGGAATATGGAAAGGATTTTTCTCGCTCGGAAATGTGACAGGAACGGTGACGCCGTTCGACTGTCGTACCGATTGAAGTCGTTCGGGCTTTTCTTCCATCAGCGGGATGTTACGCGGCACGAGCATCCAGCGGTTCGGGCCGTCGCTCGCATCGCGCGGTGCGCCCGCACTCCCCGCCACCGCTGCGAGCCATGACGTATCATCGTAGTCAATTCTCTCCCAACCCCACGGGTAAGCGCCGCCGTTAATTTCCTCGCCGGGGCCGGCGACGAAGTACCCGCGCATCTCTCCATGCGTCACCGGCAGGGGCCGGTAAGATTCGTTACGCAAAAACTTCCACGAATTGTTGGTGTCAACAACCTGCTCCGTCTTGGTGTCACCCTGTAACAGAAATCCGGTTTGATTCGTCGCCTGCGCTTCGGGCGCGTGCTGCGCGTAGTTCCACACGACGGCGGC
>JBPCPQ010000290.1:0-5381 GCA_050999015.1 Pyrinomonadaceae bacterium
AAGCGAGGCCGGAGCTTTTCGCGCTCGCTGCGAAACAAGGTGTGCCCGTCGTCGGGTCGCGGACAATGCTGATCGCGTCAGGCGCAGGAGTGCCGCCGCTGCACGACGGTGTGTGGACGCACAGGAAGAGAGCCGGGGAGCAGGGGCCGGGAATCAGGGGTCAGCAATTATTTTGACTTGTCTTGTTGGATGGGCGTGGACGAAGCGACGTGGGGTCGGGCGGAATTTAGATGGGGTGGAAACGACACGGCGTCTCCACCCCTTTGGTTTACACGGTTACATTGCCGAGCGGCTCCGCACGATGAATCAAACTGCGGAGGGGCATCATCCCTTGAAGCTCAATTTATCACCCGAGTTCCACAGTTTGTCCCAAGTGATCGTTCCGCCCTGATAGGCTGCCTCGCGGCCCAAGATTGTGGTGAACGTGCTCTCGACGCCGTACTTGGTATCGTCGCGGTGCTCGCCTTCGCCTCTGACGCTCTTGACGAAAGCCTCAGCCTCTTGGTCGTAGTGCTTGTCGTCGGTGCCTTCGTACTTGTAAATGACCGGCGTTTCCGGGTCCTTCCGGCCGCGCACGCCTTCGATGCGCGCCCCGCCGGTGCCGCCCTTGCCGGCTGTCGTCGTGAATGTCCCCTTCGTGCCGCGAATCGTTTCGGACACGTCGGGACGCACGCCGTCAATCTGCACGCAGGTGTGATTGGCGAGCACACCGTTGGGATATTCGTAGGCGATGTTGAAGTGATCCCAGATGTCTCCGAAGTCGCGCTTGAGGTAGCGCCCGCCGATGCCCGAAGCTTTCGTGGGATGCGCGTTGAGCATCCAACTGACGACATCAATGTTATGGATGCTCTGCTCGACGATGTGGTCGCCGGAGAGCCACTTGAAGAAGTACCAGTAGCGGACTTCGTAATCCATTTGTGACGGCCAGTCGGCGCGCTTGCCGCGACGGTCTTTCCATATCTCGTCCGTGTCCCACGCCGAATGCGTCATGATGACATCGCCAATGGCCCCGCCGTCAATCAACTCTTTGCACTTACGATAAGCCTTGCTGTAATGACGTTGCAGGCCGACGACGACGCTGAGGTTTTGGGCTTTGGCCTTCTCGCCGTCGGCGGCGACGGATCGGCAGCCGGACACATCTACGGCCAGAGGCTTCTCCGCGAAGATGTGCTTCTTGGCGTTGACGGCGGCTTTGAAGTGTTCGGGACGGAATCCCGGCGGAGTGACGAGCAGCACGGCGTCCACGTCAGAATTGATGACCGCCTTGTATGCATCAACACCGACGTGTGCCCGCTTCGCGTCAACCTGAAATTTGGTGCGCGCCTTGTCGGTTTGATCCTGAAAGTAGTCCGCCACTGCGACGATCTTAGCCCCCTTGGTGGCTTCGAGGAGGCTCGCGTCGCGGGTGCCTTGTCCGCCGCAGCCGACCCACCCGACTTCGACCATCGAGTTGGCCTGCGAGCCGCGCACCGATTGCGGCTTGACGATTGTGAAGGTCGAGGCGGCGGCCAGCGCGGCCGTGCCTTTGACGAAACTTCTACGTGAAATAGGTGTTGACGGAGTGGGTTTCTCGCTCATCGTGATTCCTTTCGTTGTTTCGATCCACACCACGCTTGAAAAGTGTGGTGATTGACGGGTGATGATGACTGTCAATCTCAGATTTTCCGGTGGCTGCATTATCGTTAGCCGCCAGAATGAGTTTTGCTTACGGAGTTGACGCTCTCTCCGCCGGAAATACCGATACGCAATCACAAACGGGCATGGTATGATCCGCGCCACGTGCTTCAGACCTGCCTTCGGCGAGACTTACAAAATGTTATTGTAAGCTGTCAGCAATTAGCAGTCAGCCGGAGATGTACCGCCGTTGCTCTTTCACGTTTGTGCCGCTCGGCTGTCTTTGTTTTGCTAAGAGCTGACAGCTAAGCGCTTGCATGAAAATTTTTCTGGAGTAGCGTTGGCGCGGCTGGATGATAGCATGAGTGGTGGCGGCGAGACGAGGAAGTTCGAGTCCCGTCCGTCGGCACGCAGAACAAAGTGTACTGTTGAAGCTCCTCTTAATTTCACTACTTTCATCACAAGAGAAGGGAGAAGTCACGATGAAGCGAAGAGACTTTCTGACGACAACAATTGTCACAGGGGCGGTGGCGGCGGTTTCAGGCACGCGAGTTTCCGCGACAGAGGCGCGCCAAAACACGGGCGCGCAGGCCGCGTCGAACAAAGGTAGATTTAAGCTCAAATACGCTCCGCACTTCGGCATGTTCAAAGAGCACGCCGGTTACACTTCAAACCCGACCGACCAGAATTTGCTTGACGAGTTGAAGTTCATGGCCGATCAGGGATTCACCGCGCTCGAAGACAACGGGATGAAAGCCCGCCCCGTCGCGCTTCAGGAAAAGCTCGCGCGCGAGATGACGCGGCTCGGCATCGAGATGGGCGTCTTCGTGGCGACCGGCGACTTCAAGAACGTGACGTTCGCCTCGGACAAACAGGAAGACCGCGAGAAATTTCTCAAAGATATGCGCGACTCGGTCGAGGTCGCCAAGCGCGTCAACGCCAAGTGGTGTACGGTCGTGCCCGGCAACTACAGCCAGCGCATGGAGTGGGACTACCAAACCGCGAACGTGATTGATAATCTAAAGCGCGCCGTCGAGATCATTCAGCCGTCGGGCCTAGTGATGGTGCTTGAGCCTTTGAACGCATGGCGCGATCATCCGGGTTTGTTCCTTAGTAAGATTCCGCAGGCGTACATGATCTGCCGCTCGGTGAATAGCCCGCACTGCAAAATTCTCTTCGACATGTACCACCAGCAAATCACTGAGGGTAACATCATCCCGAACATTGATAGGGCGTGGGATGAGGTCGCATATTTTCAAATCGGCGACAACCCGGGGCGCAAAGAGCCGACGACCGGCGAGATGAATTACCGCAATATCTTCCGCCACATCCACGCGAAGGGCTACAAAGGCATTATGGGGATGGAGCACGGCAACTTCCGACCGGGCAAGGAAGGTGAACAGTCCCTCATCGCCGCTTACGTCGCTTCCGACGACTTTCAGCCTGTGCAAGCAAGGAGCGAGGTCAGATGAAACGCAAACAGACGCGACGTAAATTTCTCGCCACCGGAGCAATCGCGGCGGGCGGCGCGGTGGTCGTCAATTGCGCCGCGCCGCACAACAGCGCCGAAGTAACGGCGGAACAAAAGTCGTCGCCGCGCGCGCTCGACGACGCGGCGGCGGCGCTGATCCCCATGCGCGCGCTCGGTCGAACCGGCGTCAGCGTCCCCGTCTTCGGACTCGGCGGCGCGGGGCAGACGCCGCTCGATAAGAAAGATCGGCAGCGCGAAGCCATCGCCCTCGCCGAACGCGCCCTCGACCTCGGCGTTCGCTACTTCGACACCGCCGCGAACTACAACAGCAGCGAGGAACACCTCGGCATGGCGCTCGCGCCAATGCGCGACAAATTGTTTCTTACGAGCAAAACGGACGCGCGCGACCGCGACGGGGCGTGGCGCGAGTTGGAGCGGTCGCTAACTCGCCTCAAGACGGATCACCTCGACATGTGGTACATGCATCACGTCTCGACGACTAACGACATCGAAAAAATCTTCGGCGCGGGCGGCGCGATTCACGCGCTCGAAGAAGCCAAACAGCAAAAGCTCGTCCGCTTCGGCGCGATCAGCGGCCACCACGAGCCGGCAATCATCCTCGAAGGTCTCAGGCGCTACAACTTCGACGCGACACTGATTCCCGTCAACGCCGTTGACAAACACCACCCGCGACCATTCATCCCGACGGTGCTCGCTTACGCGCGCGAAAAGAACATCGGCGTCGTGGCGATGAAAGTCCCGGCTTACGGTCGCCTGTTCAAATCGGGCGCGCTCGACGGCATTCATCAAGCCATCGGCTACACGCTCTCACAGCCCGGAGTCACCGCTTGCGTCATCGCCGCCGAAGACTCGCAGATGTTGGAGCAGAACGTCAAAGCGGCGCGCGCGTTTAAGCCGCTAACGGAAACTGAATTGGCCGCGCTGGAAAAACGCACCGCCGCCAAGTGGGAAGACAACTCGTTCTACCGCGCGTGGACATAAGGTCACTTGCGGTCACGCGCGGCGGTCGGAATGACATCGCGCTGCTGTCTATTTGACAGCTTGGTATGATGTAGATTGAGCAAGACGCTTTTGCCGGCAGTAATGAAGCGACGTTTAACGGCGGGGATTGGTGGCATGATGGTTGCTAAATAACCTACTGTCGTGCCGGCCGCCCCGCCCACGCTGATACTGCTTTTGACCTGCCGTTAGACGGGCACACCCGCCTTCGCAACTGACTCCTCACGATTTCCCCGGGTCTTGAAGTCCACATATACATTAGGCGCGTGCGTGCGAACGCTTCGCTCCGGCTGAGCCGATTGCGGTCATTCGGGTGGGCTGCTCGACACGCACACCGGACAGAATAGAGTGCGGCAATGAGTGAACAAAGAAAAGCAGAGCGTATCAAAGTTGACTTGCGGGCGCGCTGGGAGGGTGCCATCGCGCAGCACGAGGGCAGCATCGTTGACCTCAGCTCGAGCGGCTGCTTCATCCTGACGAACGATAAAGTGAATCTCGGCGAACTGATCCGCATCGAGATCGAGTTGTTCAAAGACAACTGGGTTTTCTTGTGGGGCGAAGTCGTTTATCAGATAAGCGAGATGGGCTTTGCACTAAGGTTCACCGGAACCGACGACGAAGGACAGTGCGCCCTCAACGAGTACCTTCATTGGGGAATCGTGATGACACGCGCTCCGGTAAAAGACTGACGACACAACACCAGATGATTGCGGAATGCGGATTTCGGATTGCGGACTGAAGAGCACCGGTGATCCGAAATCCGCAATTGAAGATTACTCTGACGTTTCGAGCACCACGACCGTGTCGTGCTTATCAATCATACTTTGCGGGATTTTCAGCAGCAGGCCGAAATCATTTTCCATGAAGTCGGCTTTGCTTCCGTCTTTGAGAAAGCGCGCCGACTTGACGGGCTTCGGCAGACGCGGCAACGCGATTGATTCGTCTGACCAATCGAGAATATGCACATAGACTTTATTCCCTTTGTGCGTCGTGACGCCCCACTGTCGCGGCGCGATGGGGCCGCCGCGCGTGCCGTAGATCGCCTCGCCGTTTTTCTCCAGCCAACCACCCATCTCACGCAACTGCGCGACGAACTCAGCTTGAATCTTTCCGTTCGGCATCGGCCCGACGTTTAAGAGGAAATTCGCATTATGGCCGGCGGCGCGCACGAGGTAGTGAATCATCTCGTGCGTGCTTTTGTATTTGCGGTCGTTGATGTTGAAGCCCCACGAGTTGTTCATCGTCTCGCAGGTTTCGAGCGGAAGGTCGCCGATTT
>JBPCPQ010000394.1:0-1839 GCA_050999015.1 Pyrinomonadaceae bacterium
GTCGAGTTGGGAAAGAATAATGCGATGAACTTCTTCTCGCTCGCGGGCGGAGCGGCGGCGGCGAACGCCGCGTCGCTTGATTTGCGTTTGCGGGAAGGCTGGATGCCGCTCGGGTGGAGCGCGAACGAGCGTGCGGAGAAGATGCCGGTGACGTTCGTGGGTTACGGCATCAGCGCCGCCGATCTTCAACATGATGATTACGCAGGCGTGGATGTCCGGGGGCGCGTCGCGCTCGCGCTCGCCGGCACGCCCGACGGCGACAATCCGCACGGACAGTTCGCGCGCTATGCGGAGTTGCGCTTTAAGGCCGCCGCCGCGCGCGACCGGGGCGCGGCGGCGCTCGTCGTCGTTTCCGGCGAGGAGAATTTTCAAAACGAGCGGCTCGCGCGTTTGCGCTACGACCACGGCGGCGGCGATGCCGGACTGCCAATCGTCATCATCTCGCGGCAGGCCGGGCGGCGAATTTTTGAAGTTGCCGGAGTTGCGACGGCGTTCGACAAAACAGCAAAGCCGGCAGACGCAAGCGCACATTCCGGCCACTCCGAAAGCGCGGCGAGCGAAACATCTCACGCACAAACATCACTCTCGCGCCGCCCCGTTTCCGCGCCGCTGCCGAACGTCGCGCTCAGCATCACGGTTGACACTGTGCGCCGCGAGCGCCCGGCGCACAACGTCGTCGGCGTGCTCGAAGGTTCTGACCCGACTTTAAAGAACGAATCAATCATCATCGGCGCGCACTACGATCACTTGGGGCGCGGCGGGCAGGGAAGCCTCGCGCGGCGCGAGGGCGAGATTCATCACGGCGCGGACGACAACGCTTCCGGGACGGCGGGGCTGATTGAACTCGCGCGCCTCTTCGCGGGGGAGCGCACGAAGCTTCGTCGCACAATCGTCTTTATCGCGTTCGGCGGCGAAGAGGAAGGATTGCTCGGCTCGAATTTTTACGTCAATAATCCGGTGGTGCCGCTCGCGCAGACGGTGGCGATGATAAACATGGACATGATCGGGCGCTTGAAAGAAGACCGTCTGATGATCGGCGGCGCGGGCACGGCGTCGGAGTGGAAAGCTTGGATCGAGCGCATCAACGCCGACCCGAACATCAAAATGGTCGCCGCAAGCGGCGGCGTCGAGCCGGTTTCAGTAAACATCTCTGGCGGTGAGTATCCTGTGGTCATCGGCGCGAACGGGCGGGTAATGGCGACCGCCAATCCGCGCGGGCGGTTCGCGCTGACGCTCAGCGAAGACGGCTTCGGGCCGAGCGATCATTCGTCGTTCTACGCGAAAAAGATTCCGGTGCTCTTTTTCTTCACGGGCACGCACGAGGATTATCACAAGCCTTCGGACACGGCGGAGAAAATCAACTACGCGGGCGAGGCGCGCGTGCTGTCGTTCGTCCGCGAGATCGTCTCTGATTTACAAGCGAGTGAACGCCGCCTGACATACGCGGTGGCGCGCTCTCAGAGCGCGGGGCGGGGCGCGACCGGCTTTCGCGTCTACCTCGGCACCGTACCGAACTGCGCGGATTAAAGCAACGGGATGAAGCTCGACCCGGTGCGCGACGATTCGCTGGCGGCGAAAGCCGGTCGGCGCGCCTGGGATGTGACCGTTAAGCTGGCCGGACGCGAGATTCGCAACGTCTATGACTACACTTATGCGCTCGGTGAGATGAAGGCCGGGCAGGAGTACGACGTGGAAGTAACGCGCGACGGGAAACGAACGGCGATGAAGCTCACTCCCGCCGCGAGAAAATAAAAAATAAAAAGGTAAAAGGCAAAAGTAGAGATGACTCATCTTTCATCACTTTTGCCTTTTACCTTATTTACTTTTGCCTTACCATCT
>JBPCPQ010000402.1:0-13164 GCA_050999015.1 Pyrinomonadaceae bacterium
AAGAGGACTGATTCATCCCCACCGCAAGCGGATGGGGCATTCTCAGCTTCTTCGTAAAGTTACAAAATAGGACACGACAGGTTGTTAGATTGCCGCATTTTTACTGCCACTGCCGAGGATTGAATAGAATTCAATTATCAGCACCTCTTTCTTGACAGGTCTTTTTATCATTTCTATATTGTTTGTTGTACAGAGTCTGTGCCGGAACGCACAGCCAACTCACCGATTCTTGCCCGCAAAGTTTTAGGCTCACTTCTCTCGATCAACTCTAATCTTGTCGTCTTAAGGAAGATTGCGCCATGAAACAAGTTATCGTTCTGTCGTGTTGTGCCGTGCTACTGCTTCAAGCCGGAGACGGATTCGCGCTTAATAAAACATCCGTCATGACCGCTTTGCCTCCATCCTCTCAAGTCTCGGATCACGGCGGCAAGATGGACGCGAAGTATGACGGCTTCACTTATGAAACTGTCGTCGCGCTGAAGAAAATGGGCGTCACGTGCGGGGGTAAGCGGGGAATGCAGGGCGTTTTGAAAGACACCTGCGTGAGTTTGGCAGTGTCTCTGCATTGTCCGGGGCAGCAGCTTGATTACGTTCGCTACGCCAAGTTGCAGTTAGTCTTCGAGGCCAAAGATTGGGATCAGCGGCATTCTGTTGACGCCCGCGAATTGCTGGTCGTCGCCGATGGCGCGACGCTCAAATTAGGCAGGATGGCGTTAGTCAATCAAAATGCCGGCGACGCCCGACTGGTTGATGTAATGAGAGAGGTGCTGGAAGTGTCGCTGCCCTATCAGACTTTTCTTAAAATCGCGCGGGCGCAGACAGTGGAAATGAGAGTCGGACGAAGTGTCGTAGCCCTACAAGAAAAGAATCTCTCCGCCCTCCGAGATTTGAACAACAGAGTGAAGTTGTAAGCAGGAAGGCAAAAGGCAAAAGTGGAAGTCAGCAAAGCGCTTTATCTTTAGCTCTCACGTTGTCTCCTCATTCCGGCGCTTCGTTCTCCACGCGAACATTTTTCTGAGTCCTCATTCACCTCTCTACTCGTGGCACACGCTTTGATTAGAGTGTCGTCGTCCCCTTCCCCCGGTTTCAGAAAAGGACAGGAGGAAGAAAGATTATGTCGCTCGCGTTGGCCGTAATTTTCGGCGTCAATTTATATCGAAGCCTCATCCGCAACGAGTATGTTCTGCTGCTGCCCCTCTCCAAAAAGCCGTACCATTTAAACCACCGTTGACTGAACGTAGTGGCCTGATATGGATTCATAGTTGAAATGCACTTCATAAACAGCACGGAGCAGATCACTTGTACGCCAATTATATTCTGAGTTTCGCCGTCGCGCTTCTGATTCACGAGTTGGGACATTTTTTGGCAGCGCGGATGTGCCGTGTTACGGCATCTGAGCTTGGACTTGGTTGGGGGCCGAGGCTTTTCGGGATTCGAGTTCGCGGGGTCGAGTACAAGCTTCACGCGCTGCCGATTGGCGCTTACGTCCGGCTTGACATGGGGCAGTTGCAGCGGCGTCCGCTCGGCCAACAATTGTTCGTGCTGATGGCTGGCATCCTCGTCAATCTCGTTGCCGGGTACGCCGCCTACGGAACATTTTTCGGCGTGATCAATCTCCTCCTCGCCATCGGCAACATTCTGCCGGTTTATCAGCAGGACGGATGGAAATGCGGGATGGTGTTGGTGCGCGCATACTTCAATCGCAAAAGCCCGCTCGTCGAGTGGACGTTCACGCTGGTCGGCGGCGGCGGCACGTTGATAGTTCTCTTCGGACAGAAGCTAATGCAACTTCTCGGCATCGCTTAAAAGCGTTCCGCCGAACTGACGGAAATCAACGGGCGGCAGGCTTCACGGCCTGCCGCCTTTTCTCATTTTTAGTGAGAATAAAGACTACGCTCCCGCTTCTGACGACGGAGAAAATTGCCTTTCTAAACAGCGGATGAATTGAAGCGAAGCCCCTGGTTTTTCATGGACTCACGGGCACTGTTCAAAAGCACCCGCGAAATGTAAAGTTAGCGCATCTTGTCGGGTGCCGCGCGGCGGCATGAAGGCCAAATCGGGCGGAGAGGGAGAAGGGTGATGCCGGATAACATGGACGCGTTGCGCACCGCGATGCGCGAATCAATTGACCCGATCACGCTCGAATGGGTGAAGCGGGTGCAGACCGATCCTTACCTGCGCTCGGACGACACGATGTCGCTGACGCAGATTGTAGATCACGTGCCGCACATGCTCGAAGAATTGTGCGACCTCTTCGGGCAGGAGGGCGAGCCGAATTTTCAGACGATCCGCGCGTCGAGCAAGCACGGCTACACGCGCTCGCTGTCAGGCTACACGCTGACCGAGTTGTTGCGCGAGTTGGAGTTGCTGCGCGATTGCGTCTTCAACTTCGTGGCCGAGACGGAGATTAAAAACGACGTCAACCGCGCCGACACCGTGCGCGCCCTGAGAATTGTCAATCAATACTTCGGCGAGGACATCATCTTCGTCGTCGAGCATTACCTGAAGCGCAACGCGAGCGGCGCGAGCGCTAAGGGGTGAGAGGCACGGGCAACGTGTCTAGTGCCCCGCGCCATCCATCCCTCAACACTTTCTCTCCCGGCGCTTGCTAAAGCGCATTCTCTTTGGTACTCAGAGGCGAAGAGTCTGGAGTCTAATTGTCTGGAATCAAAGCGGCTGTTAAATGACGACTCGCAAGTCACGCGGTGAAAGCAGATTTGCTGTCCATCTCATCGTCGCTCGTCGCGTCCGTCAAGGTCTGGAGGAAATTATGCACATCAATGGATTCACCCGCTTCCTGTTAACCGCGGCGCTCATCGCCGGCATGAGTGCGGCAGCGTTCGCCGACACGATTCGCCTGAAAGACGGCTCGGTGATTCGCGGCCAGATCGTCGGCTTCCGCGACCAGCAGTTCACCGTCCTGATTGGCGGCGGCGCGCGCGGTCGCCGCAGCCAGATTACGCTCTACATGGAAGATGTTGACTCGATTGAGTTCGACGCCGCGACCGCGACGACGACGAACGCCGGTGCTTCCGCACCCGAACCCGTCCGCGAGCAAGCGCCGCCGCCGCGAACGGCATCCACCGAACCGCGTCTGTCCACGACCACCGGAACGACTACGCCGGAGCGCAACACGCCGCGCCCCGCCGCATCAACTCCGACGACGGCGGCGGAAGGTTCGTTCTTTAAGATCAACGTCCGCGTCCGCGCCGACAACTCGGCGAACGGCTGGACGAACAGCGGTCTCGTGGTGCGGCGCGGGCAGAAATTGCGCATCAACTCGACGGGGCGCGTCTCGCTCGGACAGGGGCGCTTCTCCACGCCTTCGGGCCTGCCGCGCGTCAATGACGAGAATAAACTGATGCGCGGCGAGCCGACCGGAGGCTTGATCGCCGTTATCGGCGACGACAACGACGAGTTCATTTTCCTCGGTAGTGATATTGAGTTTGAGGCGAAGCGCGACGGCGTGTTGTTTCTCGGTGTCAACGAGGGCAACCTCAACGACAACTCCGGCACTTACGACACGGTGGTTGAGGCCGAAGCGGTTTCCGGCGGCGGGCGCTGAGATGTAGATTTCAAGACAAGGAAGTTTGTAGTCCCGGCTTCAGGCTGACGGTTCAACGTCAGAACCATCGGGCTAAAGCCGGGACTACGAACAATCGTTTACGATGCACGGAAAACTCATCCAAGCGATTCGGCATCTGAAACTTATCAGCATGTAAGCAAAAGTTTTTCGGCGTCGTGAGTGAATTCACTCACCTTACGCGATTTTCCGATTTAACCCGCGCGAGCGGGTGTCAGCATAAAGACCCGTGCGTGCGCGCGGGGTTAAGAGTGTCCAATAAGACGCCGAAGATAGCGACAGCCCGTTGATTTTATTGAGCTGCCGCCCGCTCACGCAGGCCGAGGTTTTCTTTTTATATCGTGCTGTCCCTGACGCACGGGGCTTTATGCTATCGCCCGCTCACGCGGGCTGAAAACCAGAATCCGCATCAGGTGAGTTTATTACTTCTGCCTTGCTGTTCCATGTTCTTGACCGTGCGCGAGGCGAGGACGTATAGTCCGACTCAGTGTTTAATCAACGCTCCCCCGCCCCGGTTTCCTTATAGTTAAAAGGGTGTTGCTATGAAAAGCGCTTTTGTTCGTCGTATCTCCTTTTTCGCCGCAATCGCCGCGCTGTTGTTGAGCTTTGTTCCCGTCTCGACGCCGCTCGACTCGGCGGCCTTCGCGCAATCGCGGCGGCAGCCGCCAAGCAATCAGCAGAAAAAGAACCAGCGCCCCGGCGACGGCGAGCAGAAGAAAGATGAACCGAAAGAACAGTTGCCGCAGGACATCCTCAAAGAGGAAGCCGACTCCGTGAAGATCACCGCCGCGCTCGTCAACGTCGAGGCGGTCGTCTACCACAAGAAGAGCGGCCAGATCGTCTCCGGATTGAAGCGGGGCAACTTCGCGGTCTACGAAGACGGCGTGCAGCAGGAGATTACCAACTTCTCGACGCCCGACGCGCCGATCACGGTGACGATGATTCTCGAATACAGCCGGTTGACGAACGCTCTCGGCGGCAGCAATTTCGAGCCGGGACGTTACGAAGTGCTGCGCCCGATGGCGATGTACCTCCAGCAGTTCATCAAGCCGCCCGACGATTACGTGTCCGTCGTCGCTTACGACATGCGCCCGACGCCGCTCACCGATTTCACCAATGACCCAGGGCGCATCAACCAAGTCATCAATTTACTTTTCAGGAATCGCCCGGCCTCAAGTGAGGCCAATTTGTTCGACGCGCTGAAACTCGTGCTCACCGGCGGCAAGGCCGATGCGGTGGTTCTGGAAGACAGCGAGCAACGCACGATGGAGTACAGCGGGATGGCGAGCTTACAAGGGCGGCGCAAAGCTATCTTCCTGATCGCCTCCGGCGTGGACACGTTCAGCAAAATCAATTATGACCAGGCGCGCAAGATTGCGCAGAATGCGGGCGTGCCGATTTACATCATCGGCACCGGCGAGCTTTTCTTTAAGAGGTTTGAAGACCGGCTGGGTGCGAACGACGGTCTACTCGGCGCGACCCAGCCCGGACGGATGACGCTTCTCCAAGCGAAGAACACGCTCAACACATTCGCCAAAGAAACCGGCGGCAAGTACTACCCCGTCACTTTCGAGGGCGAGATTCCCGGCGTACTGCAATCCATCAATGCGCTGATGCGCAACCAGTACAGCATCGGCTACCGCCCCGTCGAGCGGCGCGACGGCAAGCAGCGCAAGATTCAAGTCCGCGTAGATGTCAACGGCGACGGCCAGTACGATGACAAAGAATACATCGTCCAAAGCCGGCAGTTTTATAACGCACCGAAGGCGTAGAAAGCAGAAGGCAGAAGGCGGAAAGCAGAAGGCAGTCAGGAATCTTAACCCTGACTGCCTTCTGCTTTCTACGCCTTCTGCCTTCTGCCTTTCAAGCACCGTGCAGGCGCACGCGAAACTCGTCGTTGACGGCGTGGAGGTCGGCGCGGCGTCCGGCGAAAAGGCGCGATTCGCGTAATAGCATCGGCACTCCGCCGCGCGGTAAATCAAGGCCGTAAGCCGGACTTGAAAAGAGCGCGGCCAGTTGCGGGTTGAGGCGCTGCGGAATGCCGTAGCGAATCGCTCGTTGCGCGGGTGGTGCGAAGCCGCCGGTGCGGCGCGGGTTGAGAATTTCTATCGAGCGGTCGAAGATGAGAACGCGCGTCGTCTGATCGCGCAGCGCCAAATCGCGGTGGACGAGCGCGTTCGCAATCGCCTCGCCCACCGCGCCGCGATGATAATTCGCCCGTCCCACGACGGGCGCTTCCCCTTCAACATTGCCGGGAAACGAGCGGGGCCGCGCGTCCCACAAATCACAATAACGCGCGATGAAGCGGAGCGTCGCTTCGTAAGTTGTGTGCAGATTGCCCGGCAGTTCGAGACTTTCCACCTTCGGCGCTTGCGTCGTGTCGCCGGCGTAGCGCACGACCGTCACGGACGAACGCGGCAGAAGCTTCGCCACGCTCGCGTCCCGCCCGAAGAGAAGCAGTCCGGCGACGGTCGGCACCGCTTCACCGGTTACGCCCGCAGTTGCTAAAAGCAGGTCGCGCTCCAGCACCTCGCCGGTCGGATAGCTCGCCGGCATCACGTCGTAAGCATCCCCCTCAAATTCGCGCACGAAGCTCCACAAATGCGCCTCGTCAATATCTGACAGGGCGACTCCGATGACGGGAATGTTTTCGTACCTGACGGGGCGCGCTTCGTCCATCAGCAGCGAAAGCTCCTCGCGCGAAGCCTCGCGCTTTTCCGCGCCAACGCGAATAAAGAAGCGCCCGTCGCGCGTCCGGTAGGGGCGGCGCTTGCCTTCGACATCGAGCGCGACGACACGCCGCCCGCTGTCGAACGACACGAGGTCAATGTATGGGAAAACAGCGGGCACGATGTCCTCGCGGCAAATCCGTACCAACTCATCGCGCACTTCCTCGGCGTCATCCACGCCTTCGACGCGCATGTTGTCGTTGACGCCGAAGACGATCAGGCCACCGCCCGTGTTGGCGAGGGCGACGATTCCCTGCGCAATTTTTTCCGGATTGGAGAGCTTGACCTTGAGTTCGAGGAAGGTGTCTTCGCCGCCGCGCACCAGCCGCATCAATTCGTCGCGGGAGGTCTGCGGCGCGGGGGTGGCGAAAACGTACTCTTGGTAGGAGCGTTCGGTGGCGGATTCGTGCCGCCCGTTACGAAATTTTCTGCGAGCCATTTGTGTCTAGACGGGGCTTGCTTCTAACCCGCCCGGATGCGCGCGATACAAATACGATATTGAAAACCACGCGCGCACCGCTGGAATCATTCAGTGAAGAATGAGGAATGAAAAATGAAGGATGAGGGGAAACATCTCATAAGGTTGATTCATCCCTCATCCCTCATCCTTCATCCCTTAGTTGTCGCTCCGTCCGCTGACGGCGTCGAGAATTTCGTGTTCGCGTCTGGCGAGGGCGCGTCCCTGTGTTCCGACCAGCAGAGCATAGAGCGCCACCGCAACCGCCGCACACAACGCCAGTGTACCATACTTCACCGGCAGGCTTTGCGTGACATACCCGGCGATTACTGATAGAAGCGGCGCGAGCATCATCACGACCGCAATCGGAATGATTAGTAGCCCTGTCACGCCGGAAGCATTCAATCTTTTGCCGAATTGCATGCGCTTCGGGAAGTGGATTGAGAGCCAGTTGCCGAAGAGCGCGGACAGCGCCGCGAACACCACGAAGCAGAACGCCGCGAACAACGCCGCCGGAGCGGTGAGGTCGCGGAAAACCAGTTGGTTGATGACAATGAGCAGCAAAGCATAAAGCAGCGCAAGACAGGTCGTGGTGATGTTTTTTCCGACGAGAATTGTCCGGCGGGGGAGCGGCGAGAGGATGAAAGCGCGCATCCCGCCTTCCTCGAAAGCGAACAGGTTGCAACTGATTGATGAAAGAATCATGAAGACGTAGAGCACTCCGGCGGCGGGAATCGCTCCCTCGCCGTATTCCGCGAAGGCCGCGCCGATTGTCCCGGTCACGCGCGCCAAGTCAGCCCCCCGCTTACCATCGCCGCCGCTCTGAACAAACCTGATGCCGATCAGAATCAACGGCATCAGCGCGAGCATGCGCAGCGGCGCGTTGCGCATCGCGTAGCGCAATTCCTTCTCGATGATTGCCGACAACTGCGCGGACATGAGCGGCAGTTGCCACCCGGTGTAGCTTTCGATCTCGCGGCTCTTTCCAGTTTGCGGGGACGTTCCGGCGGCGCGTTTCGCCCCGCCCGCGCCAAGCGCCGAACGCCGCATCACGCGGTACGTGATGAGCACGAACACCGCTGTATAAGCCGTGAGCGTCAGGAGCGCGGCTGTATACTCGCCGCCCCCGCCGTCGCGTAAGCCTTTCGTCAGCGCGATGGCAACTGCGCCGGGCGGCGTCCAACGCATGCCGCGAAAAGATTCGGCGTGACGCGCGAAATACGGCGCGAGTTGTCCGAGGAACGCACCCGCGAGTCCCGCGATTGCGCCGAGCAGAGCCAAGACCGTCTCGCCGCGCGAGCGCCTTTTGCGCATCAGCGCGCCGATTGAAGTCGAGAGCAGCTTTGCGAACGCGAGGCCGAAGACGAGCGCGGCGAAGCCGGCCAATAGTCCCTTCGGAATCTCTCCGCTCGCTAAGCCGGCGGCGAACGACACAGCCAACACAATTGGCACCGCGAAGATCGTACCGAGGCTCGTCAACTCACTTAACACGTCAACCGTGAAAAGCTTGCGAAACGAGATCGGATAGAGCAGCAGCCGCGCCGGGTCGAACTGGCTGCCGCCCCCGCCGATGCCCAAAGGCACAATCGCCCACAGCAAATAGACGAACGCGAAGACGCTCAATAGGAAAAGAAATCCGGCCACTTCGGCCCGCGCGAAACCGGTCGAGGCGTCGAAGTTATCAGGCGATGTGAGAAAGTAGGTTGCAAAGCCGAGGCCCGTCGCAAACAGCAGCGCGAGCACGAGCGATGCCAGCGTGCCAAGCGCCGAAGCGGCGCGACTGACCGCCGCCTTACGCGACCTCAGCGCGTTGCGGAACAATCTCCACTTCAACCAGATCAGAGCGCGGAATTGAAACATGGGCGAGAATACAGAATACAGGAGACAGAAGTCAGAATGTAGGTGCTTTTCGTTTGAGTCGCTTGCCTTATTCAAGCACGCTTAGTCGCAACGTAAGTATTGTACAATCGTCACGCGGTAAATCTTAAACTCTGACTTCTGACTCCTAACTTCTGTCTCCTGTATTCTGTATTCTGTTTTCCGACTTCTGTCTTTATGTATTCTCCTTTATGCCTCCAGATTCCGCTTACGTCGGGCTTGGTTCCAATCTGGGCGACCGCGCGGGCAATTTGCTGCTTGCGGTGCGCGAGATGATGAACGCCGGAGTGCGTGTCGCGCGGCTGTCTTCCGTTTACGAGACTGCGCCGGTGGATGTGCTCGAACAACCGATGTTTCTGAACATGGTCGCGGAGATTGAAGGCGTGAACATGTCGCCGGAGCAACTGCTGGGGAGGCTTCTCAAAATCGAGTATGCGCTCGGACGGCGGCGAGATGTCCCGCGCGGCGCGCGCACGATTGATCTCGACCTCTTAACATTCGGCGACGCGACGTGCGCGACCGAATTTCTGACGCTGCCGCACCCGCGTCTTCACCTGCGCCGCTTTGTGCTGACACCTCTCGCCGAACTCGCGCCCGACAAACTCCACCCGACACTCCGCCGTACTTACAGCGAGATGCTCGCTACGACACCTGACGATTCGGACGTGAGGCTGTGGCAACCACAAGGAGGGATGAGGGCGGAGGGATAAGGGATGAAAAGATTTCAAATTTCAAATCTCAGATTCTTATTCATCATCCCTCCGCCCTCATCCTTTAACTCTCGCTTGCTGCCGTGCGGCACGGTCGCCTATAATTCGGCGTTCTTAAATTCACCCCTCAGCTTAGCGGTTTCGCGTATGGTTTATCTCAAACAGCAGCGCCCTGAAAAAGTGACGGTGCCGACGTTCCGTGCCAGTAAGGAACGCGGCGAACGCCTCGTCTGCCTGACCGCTTACGACTATCCGACCGCGCGCATCATTGACGAGGCGGGCGTTGACCTGATTCTCGTCGGCGACTCTCTGGGCAACGTCGTGCTCGGTTATGACAGCACCGTGCCCGTGACGATTGACGAAATGGTGATGCACACGCGCGCGGTGCGGCGCGGCGTCGAGCGCGCCCTCCTCGTCGCCGACATGCCCTACGGCTCGTACCACACCGGCGCGGACGACGCGGTGCGCGCTGCGCTGCGTTTAATCAAAGAGGGCGGCGCGGAGGCTGTTAAGCTCGAAGGCGGAAGGGTGCGTGCGCCGCTCGTCAAGCGACTTGTCGAAGAAGAAGTCCCGGTGATGGGACACATCGGCCTGACGCCGCAATCGCTGCACAAGCTCGGCGGTTACCGTTTGCAGGGTAAAACCGCCGACGCCGCGCGCACGCTCGTCGAAGACGCGCATGCTCTCGAAGCGGCGGGCGCATTCGCCATCGTGCTCGAAGTCGTGCCGCGCGAGATTGCGGAGATGATTACCGAGAGCGTTCACGTCCCGACCATCGGCATCGGCGCGGGCGAGGGATGCGACGCGCAGATACTCGTGGTTCACGACCTCGTCGGCCTCTCGTTCAGCCGCACGCGACCGCGCTTCGTGCGCCAGTATGCGAATTTACGCGAGACGATGACCGACGCCATCAGCCGCTACGCCGAAGACGTGCGCTCCGGCACATACCCGTCGGCAAACGAATCCTATCCTCTGCCCGCCGACGCGGCTGCCGATTTAAACGACGCGCCAATCGGCGGCAATGATACGGAAGTTGAACGACCGTAAAAGGTAGTCAGTAGCCAGTAGCCGGTAGTCAGCATAAAAGCTCAAACTACTGACTACTGACTACTGACTACTGACCACTTTCATGGAAATTATCAACCGCCGTCAGCGCATGAGTTCGGTGACGCGCAAGCTGCGACGCGAACAGGACAAAACCATCGGGCTGGTGCCGACGATGGGCGCACTTCACGAAGGCCACTTAAGCCTTGTGCGCGAAGCGCGCCGGATGTGCGACGTTGTAGTCGTCTCGGTCTTCGTCAATCCGGCACAGTTCGGCCCCGGCGAGGACTTCGCGCGCTACCCGCGCGACCTCACAAGCGACACCACGAAGCTGTCCGACTATAATGTTGAATACATCTTCGCTCCGTCACTCGAAGAGATTTACCCGAAAGCTTTTTCGACATACGTCACGGTCGAAGGACTCTCCGACCAACTCGAAGGCGCGGTGCGACCGGGGCACTTTCGCGGCGTCGCCACCGTGCTGACCGTGCTCTTCAACACGGTGCGCCCCGACTTCGCTTTCTTCGGGCAGAAAGACGCGCAGCAGACTCTAATCGTCAAGCGCCTCGTGCGCGACCTCGCTTTCGACACCGAGATCGTCGTGCTGCCGACGGTGCGCGAAGATTCCGGCCTCGCCCTTTCGTCGCGCAACTCTTACCTCGACGGGCGCGAGCGCGTCGCCGCCGCCGTGCTCTACCGCGCGCTGCTGCACGCCAAAGAAGCTTACGCCGGCGGCGAGCACTCCGCGCGACGCCTCGCCGAAGTGGTGCGCGCGCAAATAGAGTTCGAGCCGCGCGCGCAACTCGAATATGTCAGCGTCGCCGATGCCGAGACGATGGAGAAACTCGACAAACTCTCGGACGACCGTCCCACACTCATCGCCATCGCCGCGCGCATCGGTGGCACCCGTCTGATTGACAACATCGTGCTCCAACCCGCGCGGCAGAAGATGCGAACGCCCGTCGAGGCGTAAGCGTTCCCGGCACGACCTCTTACTAACTCGATGCCGTTGGCCTTTCAGGCCATGCCGTCGGTTTCGTCCACGTCAATCTCATTCCACATCTCGCGCAGGTCTTCGTCCGGCAACCCCGGCGCTTCTACCTGCCAAGCATCGTCGCGGCCTTCCACCCGTGTGGCCTGTGCGCCCACACTCTCCCCCAGTTGCATCACTTTTCGCTCAAATTCGTCCGCACCGGATGAACCGTCGGACTCGATGATGATCTTTCCCACGCTCTCCCCTCCTATAAATAACGGGCGTCTCCCCGTCGTGCTTACCGTTTAATGAATCTTGATTGCTTTTACATCGAATAAAGCGTCCGGTTTAAAACAGTTCGCCACCTGAGATTTCCGCGACATGCAACCCGCTTAGCCTGTGCCGGTTAAAGCTGGTATCATAATTTTCCTGCGAACCGGCCCGCCGAGGCCGTCCCGTTTGAAGGTAAAAATCATATCGAATCTTGTCGAACCACTCTGCCAAGTGAAAGCATTTTTATTCATTCAGGTAACATGTATCAGCAACCTGACGCAACTGCTAATCAATGACTCAAAGAATCAAACAAAAAGCTCACATTGAATTTACGATCAACGGCGAATTGGCGGAGGTGGCGTTCGCGCCGCACAAAACGCTGCTCGAAGTTTTGCGGGAAGACATGAATTTGACGGGCACGAAGCACGGCTGCGAACTCGGCGAGTGCGGCACATGCGCGGTGCTCGTTGACGGACGCTCCGTTCTTTCCTGTCTGATGCTTGGCCTTGACGCCGAAGGCCGCCACGTTGAAACCGTCGAAGGCATGGCGACGAGCGAAGGACTTCATCCTTTGCAGGAAACCTTCGCCGACACGGGCGCGGCGCAGTGCGGTTACTGCACGCCCGGATTCCTGCTCGTCGCGAAAGAACTGCTCGCCGCGAATCCAAATCCTTCGCGCGACGAGATCAAAGAAGCATTGTCCGGTAATCTCTGCCGCTGCACCGGCTACATCAAAATTTACGAAGCGGTAGAACTCGCGGCGGCGAAGATGCGCGGTGAAGAAATGGCGCTGCCGAGAGAGAGCGTTTATGGGTATGAGTAACAACGGTCGCAAGAACAACGGCGCGAACGGCAAAGACTTGAAAGTTGTCGGCAAGCCCTTTCGCAAAGTTGACGCGCGCGCGAAGTGCGTGGGGCAGACGAAGTTCGCCGACGACATCGTGCTGCCGCGCATGCTCTACGCGAAGCTGCTGCGCTCGCATGAGCCACACGCGATTATCAAAAGCATTGACACCTCAAAAGCCCTTGCCGTGCCCGGCGTCTTCGCCGTCATTACGGGCAAGGATTTGCCGATCCCTTACGGCATCTTGCCGGTGAGTCAGGATGAGCACACTCTCTCGGTCGAGCGCGTGCGCTTCATCGGCGACCCGGTCGCCGCCGTCGCCGCCGTTGACGAAGACACCGCGTTCGACGCAATGAATTTGATTGAGGTCGAGTACGAAAAGCTCAACACGATTACATCCATCGAAGAGGCGGTGATGATTGATGAGCCGCGCATCCATGAGTACGGCGACGCGGGCAACGTCCACAAAAAAATTAATCTTGAGTTCGGCGACATGGACGAAGGTTTCGCGGAAGCAGATTTGATCCGCGAAGACGTTTTCTTCTACGAAGGCAACACGCACCTGCCGATGGAGCAGCATGCGGCAATCGCGCACTACGATGCGGATAACAAGCTCACGCTGTGGAGTTCGACGCAGACGCCGCACTACGTTCACCGCGCGCTCGCCAAAGTT
>JBPCPQ010000212.1:0-1269 GCA_050999015.1 Pyrinomonadaceae bacterium
AAATCGCGCCGGAGGAGCGCGGCGTATTCTTCGGGGTGTTGCTCGGCGGCCTCTTCAAACGTCAAGCCCTCCATGTGGCCGACGCTGCGCTCGCGGAACGCGCTCGTCTGAATAATTTCCAGTCCCAGCGCCTCGGCCAGTGGCGTCGCGGTCTCGACGGCGCGTAGCAAATCGCTCGAATAAATCGCGGTGATGGATTCCGACTGTAACGCCCGCGCGGTCACCTCCACTTGCTGCCGCCCACGCTCCGAAAGCGCCGTCGCCGAATGCCCGCCGAAACGACGCTCGGCATTCCCTTGCGACTGTCCGTGGCGGACGAGAAGAACGCGCGTAATCATAAGAATGAAGAGTAAAGGGAAAAGGGTAAGGGGGAGAGGTCAAGAAAAGTCTTTCACCTTTACCCTTTTCCCTTTTCCCCGCCGTTCTAAACGGCGACTGTTTCCGCCTTCATTTTTTCGGCCTGAAAGTGTGTGATGAGGGCGTTGATGATTTCGTCGAGCGCGCCTTCCATCACGAGGTCGAGTTGGTGAATGGTTAATCCGATGCGGTGGTCTGAGACGCGGTTCTCTTTGAAGTTGTAGGTACGAATCTTCTCGGAGCGGTCGCCGCTGCCGACTTGCGAGCGGCGCTCGCTCGCCAGTGCGTCATGCTGCTTTTGTTCTTCGAGTTCCTGCAAGCGGGCGCGCAAAACCCTCATCGCTTTTTCGCGGTTCTTGATCTGCGACTTCTCGTCCTGCATCGAGACAACAGTGCTGGTTGGCAAGTGCGTGATCCGTACTGCTGAATAGGTGGTGTTGACCGATTGCCCCCCGGGGCCCGACGAGCAGAAGGTGTCAATGCGTAAATCCTTCGGATCAATCTTCACGTCAACTTCTTCGGCTTCGGGGAGGACGGCGACCGTAATCGCGGAGGTGTGAATGCGCCCGCTCGCTTCCGTCTGCGGGACGCGCTGGACGCGATGCACGCCCGACTCGTGCTTCAGTTTCGAGTAGACCTTATCGCCTTCGATCAGCGCGATACCTTCCTTAATGCCGCCGACGCCCGACTCGGAGGTGCCGAGAATTTCCATACGCCATTTCTGCCGCTCGGCATAACGCCCGTACATTCTGAGCATTTCGGCGGCGAAAAGGGTCGCCTCGTCGCCGCCCGTCCCGGCGCGGATTTCGACGATCACGTTCTTCTCGTCGTTCGGGTCGCGCGGCAAGAGAAGGATGCGCAAATCTTCTTCGCTTCGTTCGAGCCGCCCGGTGAGTGTGTCCATCTCAACGC
>JBPCPQ010000194.1:0-7221 GCA_050999015.1 Pyrinomonadaceae bacterium
GTTTGACCATCGGCGATGCAGAGCCAATTGATCTGCGCGCCGGCGACGCGGTTTATTTTCGCGCCGACGTACCGCACGTCTATGAGAATCCCGGCACGCGCGAGACGGTGATGTATCTCGTGATGACCTACGCCGAACCACAAACATAGCCGACACGTCGTAGGCGATTCATCTCCCCCGTAATCGCAGCTTGCCGTGCAATCTCCTTCTCGTTATATTGTACAGTCTGTCTGTTATCTTGGAGAGTCCGTTGTCCGGTGTGATGCGGCACAGGGCATTGAGGGCGTAATCGGTTGGTATTTTTTTTGGAGCATAAATTCCGGCTAAGGAATAAAAGCGTATAAGATACGCGGTTCGGGTTCAGAGTTACGTCTTTAGACGTGAGTTGCAGTCGGCAGATCATCACGCCTGAAGGCGTTACTCTGAACTTCTCTCCAAACCACGTAACTTCTGAGGAGACGGTAACGAATGGCGGGGGACGGGCAGAACTTCGACATTGCCACGCAGGTCGTGCACGCCGGCGAAAGGGGTGTCGTGCCTGCCGGTATCCCCGTCTCGATGCCGATCTACGCCACCTCGACTTTTACCTACGATTCGATGGCCGAAGTCTACGACGCGCTCGAAGGCACGACGGCGGCGCACGTCTACACACGATTCGGGAATCCGACGACGGACGCGCTCGCCGAGGCCGTCCGAGTGCTGGAAGGCGGGCAGGGGGCGTGCGCCTACGCTTCGGGTATGGCCGCTCTTCACGCCGCATTGTTCGTCTGTGATCTCGCGCCCGGCGCGACGGTGCTCGCGTCGCAAGACCTCTACGGCGCGACGCTCAATCTCTTGTATACCGTCTTCGGCGCGTTCGGGATTCAGACCATCACCGCAGATTTTTTCGAGACCGACAATTTACTTGAGACTGCTCAGCGGGTGAAGCCGCGCGTGCTGATCGCCGAGACGATCTCGAACCCGCTACTGAAGGTCTGTGACATCGCCGCCTGCGCGGAGGCTTCGCGGGCGGTCGGCGCACGACTGATTATTGACAACACGTTTGCCACGCCTTACCTCTGCCAGCCCCTGAAGCAGGGCGCGGACATCGTTGTGCATAGCGCGACGAAATATCTCGGCGGGCACGGCGACGTGACTGGCGGTCTCGCTGTCGCGCGTGAGGAATCTGATACGGCTGCGCTGATCGGTACGATGAAACTTGCTGGTGGCATCCTCGGCGTTCATGAGGCACACGAAATTTTGCGCGGCTTAAAAACGCTGGCGATCCGTATGGAGCGGCAGTGCGCGAACGCCCGCGCTCTGGCCGAACACTTAATAGGTCATCCACGCGTGGCTCGCGTTTTCTATCCGGCACATGTCTCCGGCGGTGAATCGCCTGAGAGGACGGTATTAGAGCGAACTCTGCGCGCTCCTCACGCGGGCGCTCTTGTGACAATCGAGTTGCGTGAGAGCACGCGCGAGGCGGCCTTCCGCTTTATGGATGCGTTGCGCCTGTGCGTGCGCTCGACGAGTCTTGGCGACGTGTTCACGGGCGTTCTTCATCCGGCGACCGCCTCGCACCGCGACCTTTCTCCGGCGCGTCGGAGACAACTCGGAATCACCGAGGGGATCGTTCGCATCTCCGTCGGCATTGAGGACGTGCAAGACATCGTGCGAGACATCAATCAGGCGCTAGAAGCGGGAGGGTGATTTTAGATTTTCGATTGCCGCTTTGCGATTTGAAGACCGAGGAGGGTTAGATTGTTTCATTCGCTTCTGAATCTGAAACCTGAAATTACAAATCGAAAAACGCAAATCTAAAACATGAATAAAGCGGTTTTGGAGAAACGTGAAACGGCAACGGCGCGGTGTGCTGAGCTTCTGGAGCACGTCGGCAACACGCCGCTCTTGCGTCTGCATCGCGTCGCGCATGGTTTGCCGGTTGGTGTTGAGGTCTATGCGAAGGCGGAGCATTTGAATCCGGGCGGGTCGGTGAAGGATCGTGCGGCATTAGCAATGATTCTTGACGGCGAGCGAAGCGGGCGTTTAACACCGGACAGAATTATTCTCGATGCGACGAGCGGCAACACCGGTATTGCTTACGCGATGATCGGCGCGGCGCGGGGCTATCGTGTCGCGCTCTGCTTGCCGAAGAATGCTAACTTCGAGCGCAAGCGTATGCTGCGCATCTACGGCGCGGAGTTGATAGAAACTGATCCGAAGCTTTCGTTTGACGGAGCGCAAATCCGCGCGCGCGAGTTGGCCGCAACTGAGCCTGAGAAATACTTTTACCCCGACCAGTACAACAACGACGCGAACTGGCGCGCGCATTACAACACTACCGCGCCGGAAATCTGGGAGCAGACCGGCGGGCGCGTCACGCACTTCGTCGCCGGGATAGGCACGGCGGGAACTCTCACCGGCACGGTGCGAAAATTGAGAGAGTTCAATTCGCGCCTTCGCGCCGTCGCAATGCAGCCCGACTCGCCACTGCACGGCCTCGAAGGCATGAGGCACATAGAAACGTCGCTCGTGCCCGGCATTTATGATCCGACTCTGGCGGACGAAACGGTGTTCGTCTCGACCGAAGACGCGCAGAAAATGGCGCGGCGTCTGGCGCGCGAAGAAGGCTTGTTCGTCGGCATCAGTTCCGGCGCGAATGTTCTCGCCGCGTTGCGCGTTGCTCGGAACTCGCCGCCTAGCTCGATTGTCGTCACCATTTTGTGCGACGACGGCGGCAGATATTTGAGTGAAGAATTTTGGGAGTAACTCTCAAGAAGTAGTGGTCAGTGGCCGGTGGTCAGCATCAGCGAGTTAAGTGATTCTCTTTTTCATTCGTGGTGCGGAGTCCGCGAATGGTGGTGGCTCATCTGTTTTTGAACACCCGAAAATTAACGGCTGCTGTCCGCATATTAGTTTCGGCGACTTTGGCCGTTGTCCTTATCACGTCAGCGATGGCTAAAGAGCGCAAGCTTTACCCGGTGGACGAGGGCAAAAAAGACGCTTCGTTTAATGCGTTCAGAGAGAAGTTACTGAAAGCCGCGCGCGAGCGTGATAAGAAATTTCTCCTGAGTGTTATTGATCCGCAGATTAAATGGAGCTTCGGTGACGATCATGGCATCAAGGGGTTCAGGAAACATTGGAAGATTGATGCTAGAGATTCTGAGTTATGGAGCGAACTGATAGAAGTGCTTTCTCTGGGCGGAACATTCTCAACGAACGAAGGGCGGAAAGGTTTTCGGGCACCCTACACTTTCTCCAATTTTCCTGACGACCTTGATGCTTTCGAATACGCCGCAATCACCGGCAAAAATGTCAGGGTACGGGCGCGACCGAGCGCGGAGGCGCAAGTTGTTGCCACGCTCTCCTACGATTTGGTTAAAGCGGACTTTTCAGAAAATGGCGGCGCGACCGAGTGGGCGAAGGTGATAACTCCGAGCGGTAAGGGCGGGTACGTCTTGAAGAAGTTCGTGCGCAGCCCCGTTGACTACCGCGCGTATTTTGAGAACGTAAAAGGGAAGTGGTTGATGACGGTTTTCATCGCCGGTGATTAGCGAAAGTTGGCATTGTCCGAAACAGTCGGACGGCGGAGCGTGAGACGACGACAGTGATCGAACTAAACCAACAGCAGGAATCGGAAATCCGCGAACACAGCGAACGGGAATACCCGCACGAGTGCTGCGGCCTTTTGATCGGACGCATTGAGGCCGACGGGCGCACGAGAATTGTCGTCGAGACATACCCGGTTGCCAACACTTTTGCCGAGGAAGAACGGCATCACCGAATGCTGATCGAGCCGCTCGAATACGCCCGCGCCGAAAGGCTCTACAGCAAAAGGGGCTTAGGCGTCATCGGCAACTACCATTCACATCCTGACAGCATCGCCGTGCCTTCGCAGTTCGACCTCGAACATCTCGCGCCGTGGCCCACGATGTCCTACATCGTCGTCGCGGTGCGCGAAGGCAAGGCCGTTGATCTGCGCTCATGGGAGTTGGAGCAGGATCGCTCGCAATTCAATGAAGAACAGCTTGTTCGGAAGGAGACAGTATGAGACGCAATTACTTGTTTGTCTCTTGTTCATCTCTGCTTCTTGCATGCACACTCTCTGCATTTGCTCCTGAGACTGCGCGGGCGCAGGAGACCGAACGAGAACGGACTGAGCCTGTACGCCGTGCCGCCGCGAAGTTCGACGAGTATGGCAAAGTGGGTCATTGTGATCTCACGGCGCGGCTCGATAATCTCGCCATTCAACTCCAGAACGAACCGGATATGAAAGCTTACGTCATCAGCTTCGACACGCCAGAGAAGAAGCATGGCTACGCCGACTGGCAACTCAAACAGGCTCGCTTCTACCTCACACGCTCACGCGGCATTGACCCCGCACGAATCGTCGTGATTGATGGGGGAAATAGTAACGACAAGGGTGGCTTGACGGAACTGTGGACTGTTCCCGAAGGCGCTACTCCACCCTTCGAGTTGCCGGAAGCAGGTAAGTACGCCGTTAAAGAGTTCAGAGGCAAATTTGACACTTACGCCACCGACGAAAACATCTACAGAGAAATGGTCGAGATGGGCTTTGTGAGCGCCGACATTTCTCACACTGAGTTCGCCGACAAGCTGAAGCAGCAACCGAAGTCAGTCGGCTATCTCGTGATACGAACGTCGAAGAACAGTCCGCTCGGCGCGTGGCGAAGAATTGCGCGGCGCGACGAACATATTCTGCAAAAGGATTACGGAGTTGAAACCACCCGCCTTAAATCAATTCATGGCGGGCTGTCTGACGGCGAGCACGCGCAAGTCGAACTGTGGATTCTGCCGAAGTCCGCGAGTCCTCCGGTCGAAACCGTAATTGAAGAGCTTGAGGAGAAGTCGAGCGTGGCTTTCAAGCTCAACACTTACGACGCCTATGGTTCAGAAGACACAGACGCCGAAGAGTGGATGCTCGAAAATTTAGCGGAGGTGCTGCGCAAAGACCCGCGCGCGTCCGGGTACATCATCTCGCGCGAAACAATCGAGCCGGAGGTTGATGATGCGGAAGAACAGGCGACAGATGAAGAGATACCACAGACTATCACGAACGAGCATCACCACGTCGTCGAGGCGAATGCAGAAACTTTGGCCGACGCAAATACGTCTTCGGAAACCGAAGTCGAAATTCCTATGAGTGAGATTGCCGAGAATTGGAAGCAGACTTTGGTGGAAAAACATGGAATCGCCCCGCACCGCATCACTGTTGTAGAAGGTAGAAGGCGACAGTGGTCTGGCGGAAGGCTAACGACTTGGGTCGTCCCCGAAAAGGCACAGCCGCCTGACCCCTTCGCCCGCGACGTGGACGAGACTGATGAAGAAGGGTTGCAGGAGGACGGGGAGGCACAAACGGAAGCAAGCGAGGAAATGACTCCAATCTTGTCGCCCCGTTTCGAGAGGTGAACACGACGTTACTCAGTCGCAATCATTCCGCTTTCCGCGACTGGTCAGGCGAGGTGTGCGCCGCGTCCGACGACCGTTAGGCGTCGGCGCATGCATCGAACATTATGAGGCCCGATCTATGTGTATCAACGTGTCGCCCCGCACGGCGTTCCTTCTCCTGCTCTGCTTCATCGCGCTGACGAGCGACGTCCGGGGACAAGTCAAAGTGGAAAAGCTCGCCTATTTCAATCAGCCGAATTGCTACCGCTTATCTAACGGTACAGTCGAGGTCGTCGTCACGACGGACATCGGCCCGCGCGTGATCCGGTACGGCTTTCGCGGCGCGGAAAATATGTTCGGGGAACTCCCGGACACGGCGGTTAAAACGGAACTCGGCGAGTGGAAGCCGTGGGGCGGACATCGGCTATGGACGGCGCCCGAGGCGATGCCGCGTTCCTATTCGCCCGACAACGCTCCCATCGAGTATAAGATTGAGGCGGACAACTCGATTCGCCTGACACAACCGGTCGAGCCGAAAACCGGCATCCAGAAGGAGATGACAGTTTCGCTCGACGCGCAGGGTACGGGCGTGATCGTGCGAAACAAACTGATCAACAAAAATTTGTGGGCCGTTGATCTCGCTCCGTGGGCAATGAGCATTATGCGGGGCGGCGGCGTCGCGATCCTTCCGCAAGAGCCTTACCGCAGCCACGACGATTACCTGCTTCCGGCCCGGCCAATGGTGCTCTGGCATTACACCAAATTGGACGACCCGCGCTGGACTATCGGCGAAAAGTATATCCGCCTGAAAGTCGTCGAGAGCATGAAGGAATCGCAGAAGGTGGGCGTTGCGAACAAGCAGGGCTGGGCGGCTTACCATCACGGCACGACCCTCGTCGTCAAGCGTTTCGATTACCAAGAAGGCGCGATTTACCCCGACTACGGTAGCAACGCCGAAATTTATACGGCGGGATCGTTTGTTGAAGTCGAGACGCTCGGGCCTGTGCGTCGCTTGGAGGCCGGGGCGTCCGCCGAACACGTCGAGCGGTGGTTCTTGTTTCAGAACGTCCGTCTCGGAACCACCGAAGCGGCGCTCGACGCGAGCATCAAACCGTTGATTGCTCAAACGTCGGTGAGGTAATTTCCGTCCGAATGTATAGATTTTAAGAAAAACACTTCAGCCACGAATGACACGAACAGCACGAATCAACTCATTAGCACCCGTCACGCGGGGCAACGAAGGGCGTTGATTTCGGTGACATGCCTTCCCAGTCAGGTATTTCATTTGTGCCATTGGCGTAATTCGTGGCTCACACTTTTTCATGCAATCCATGGAATTGAGAGAACAGCTAAAGGAGTCAGATGATGTCAGTAACAGTCTTGATCCCGACCGCGCTCCGGCAGTACGCGGGCGGCAAGTCGGAAATAGAAGTTGAAGCGGGGACGGCAGGGGAAGCGCTCGACAAGTTGACGGGTAAATACGCCGACTTGCGCAAGCACCTGTACAGCGACTCGAACGCGCTGCGGAATTTCGTCAACGTCTACGTCAATGACGATGACATCCGGCACGCCGAACGACTTGAGACGCCGGTGAAGGATGGCGACACAGTGACGATTGTGCCGGCGATTGCCGGCGGCGTGGCGACGGAAGGAAAAGTCATTGAAGCGAAACGCGCGGCGGCAGTCGAAGCGTTGCCCACGCTTAGCAACGAAGAGATCGCGCGCTACAGCCGCCACCTCATCATGCCGGAGGTCGGGATGGAGGGGCAGCGGCGCTTAAAGGCGGCGCGCGTGTTGATGATCGGGACGGGAGGCTTGGGCGCACCTCTCGGA
>JBPCPQ010000113.1:0-2094 GCA_050999015.1 Pyrinomonadaceae bacterium
CGCTAGTGGAGTGGTGCCATCTTCGCGTTTTTGTTTTCTTCCGATAAAAAAATCGCGGGACGGTTCAGCAGACCTTTATAAGGCTGACTCGCCCCGCGCTTTTTCTCATGAGGCAGATTGATGTAATTAAAGCATCGTCTGGCTTCTCACACCGTGCGTTCTTCGCAACTACGGCGCGCGTCAGCTTGTCGTGATTGACACGCAGTCGGTATAACTACGTTGGAGACAAACCGTCAGATGTCGAGATGCGAATTGCTGTAAGTATGACCGCCGATGAGCGTTGATTTTATAATCTCGCCTTTGAGCGGAAGCGAAGTGAGGTACACATACATGATAAAGAAAGCAACACCGTCTGCCGTCGCCGCCCTGCTGATCGCACTGTTTTTGTGCGGCGCGAAAACGGCTGCACAGTCTCAAACTCCGAACATTAACTACGCCGAATCGCAGGTGCCAAATTACACGCTGCCTGATCCGCTCGCGCTTCCCGACGGCACGCGGGTTCGTGACGCACGGACGTGGCGAGAGCGGCGGCGCCCCGAAATCTTGCGTCTGTTCGAGCAACACGTTTACGGCAGAACGCCGGACGCGCCAGTTCGGGTGCGGTTCACCGCGACCTCACTTGATAAACGTGCGCTCGGCGGGCGGGCAACGCGCAAGGAAATCACAATCCATTTCACGGACGCGGCGGGCGGATCGAAGATGAACCTTCTGATTTATCTACCTAACAACCAACCCGCACCCGTTCCTGTTTTCCTCGGCTTGAACTTTCAGGGAAACCACTCAGTTCACACTGACCCCGGCATCGCGCTCTCGACCGCGTGGATGCGGGAGGGCGGAATCGGTGTCGTCGGCAACCGGGCGACCGAGAAATCTCGCGGCGTGCAAGCCTCGCGCTGGCCGATTGAGCACATCCTCGAACGCGGCTACGGCGTGGCGACCGCCTACTACGGCGACCTCGACCCGGACTTCGACGACGGCTACAGGAACGGCGTGCATCCGCTGTTCTACAAAGTAGGTCAAACGAGGCCGGCACCGGACGAGTGGGGCGCTATCGGAGCGTGGGCGTGGGGCCTGAGCCGTGCGCTGGATTACCTTGAGACGGACAAGGCCGTTGACGCCAAGCGCGTGGCGGTCGTGGGGCATTCGCGTCTGGGCAAATCTACGTTGTGGGCGGGCGCGCAAGACGAACGGTTCGCGCTCGTCGTCTCGAACGATTCCGGCGAGGGCGGCGCGGCGCTCGCGCGGCGGCGATTCGGCGAGACAATCGAGCGCCTCAACACCAGTTTCCCGCATTGGTTCTGCGACAACTACAAGCGATACAACAACAGGGAAGACGAGTTGCCGGTGGACCAGAACATGCTAATCGCGCTCATCGCGCCGCGACCGATTTACGTTGCGAGCGCGGCGGAAGACTTATGGGCCGACCCGAAAGGCGAGTTCCTCGGCGCGAAGGGTGCCGACGCCGTCTACCGTCTGCTCGGCACTGACGGCCTGAAGGCGGACGAAATGCCCGCGCCCAATCAGCCCGTGATGAGTCGTATCGGTTATCACGTCCGACCCGGCAAGCATGACGTGACCCTCTACGACTGGGAGCGTTTCCTCAACTTTGCGGACTTACACTTGGTGAAACGTCGCGGGTAAAGTCAGTCGGCCACTGTTGCTGAGCGTCCTCATTCTGGAAAGTGATACGCAGTCAGTTGCGGAGTGCCTTGCGTTCGCGCGGAAGTTCCGCTTAAAATCGTTTCTCTTTGATTCCTAAATGCGCGATGAAACAGCACACACTGCCCATCAGTCTCCCGTGGGCAATCTTCTATGTATCAGATTCCGGCTCGGAGGATTTTTTGTGAAGCAATCTTTAGGTCTGTCCGGCGTTAAGGCAATCGCCGTCGCGCTCGGTTTTCTTTTCGGCAGTGCCGCCCTCGTTCACGCCCAAACCGCGAGCGCGACGCCCGATGCTTTTGTCGCGCAGATTACCAACGTCACGACGAGCGGGCGCAACGCCTTCGCCACCGGCATCAGCGGCGACGGTCGCTTCGTGGTGATCGAGTCAACCGCCAACCTCGCCCCGTCAGACCCGAACAACCCCAACACGGC
>JBPCPQ010000073.1:0-7641 GCA_050999015.1 Pyrinomonadaceae bacterium
CTTTGAATGGCTGCGCAGTGCCTGTCGGCTTGTCGCTTTGAGAATCAACATTATCGCGCACCACCGTGTCACCGTAAAAAGTGTTGAGGGCTTCGGCGCGCGCGAGCCGCAAATACTCGATGACTGCTCTGACGTGAATCGCTTCGTCGGAAGGCGTTGCCCGGCGGATCGTCTCGATGCGCGGGATGTGTGCGCGCAGGGTCAGTTCCACGCGCTTCGACAAGTCGCGAGTCCGGTTGTTCGATCTGCCGTTTTGCTGTAAGTATTTGATGACGTCAGCGACCAACGCCTGATAAATACCGAGTTGCCCGGCGGCGCTTCCGTAAAACTCCTGTGTCGTGAAGTGGGCGGCTTGCTGGAGGCGTCCATCAGCCATCTCAAGGCTGAGGCGGGTGCGCTTTTTCAGGTCTCGTTCCTCGGCGGCCAACATCGCGCGCACATCTCCGGGAATGTATTGCACCGGCGGCGCGGCGTCCGGCATGCGAACGAGATTTTGGCCGCGCGCTTCAACGGGAAAGCAGACAAGCGATATAAGCAGGACGAAGATACACGTGACGACAACGTGCGGTGATGGCAGAATGATGAATGAACAATTACGCGAGGCCTCAGTCATCGCCTATCGTTTACCCTTCCCTTGATCTTTCCGGCCTTCGCCGCGCGCGATTTGCTTTCGCAGACTTGGCAGGCGCAGCTTAACTTTCTCAATCTCTAAATTGTTCGTCTGCGCATCCGCCTTCGCCAGAAATGTTTCATATGCCGCGAGTGCCTCTTTGTATTCGCCGAGCATGTCGTGGGCGCGTGCGATGAAGAAATTCGTCACCGCCAAGTCGGGCCGTTTCCGGCTGATCCATTGATACTCGGCGAGGGCTTCACGGAAGCGTTTCAATTCATCAAGCGCGGCGGCGAGGTTCGCGTGCGCTACGTAGTTTTCCGGGGCGGCGGCGATGATGCGTCGCAGAATCGTCGCCGCCTGCTCGAAGCGGCGACCCTGCACGAGCGCCGCCGCGTAGCCCGTCGCGTAATCAACATTGGCCGGCTCGATTTCGACGGCACGGCGGTAACTGTCAAGTGACTTCTGCGGGTCAGTAATTCGGTACGACGCGCCGAGATGGGCCCACAGCGCCGCGTTGCCCGGATCGCGCTCGATCAGCTTTTCGATGACCGCACGCGCTTCGGCGGTGTTCTCTCCGGCGTCGGCGAGTTCGAGTCGCAACGCGTCAGCCTCACGCGCATACTCAGACGGAAGCGACGTTAATCTTTCAAGCACCCGCCGCGCTTCGTCTTTGTTGCCGGCCAGCAGCAGGAATCTGGTGAGACGTAAGGACAGCCGCGCGCTTTCGGACGGAAGCGGCGCTTTGAGCGCGACGCGAATGTCTTCGACGGCCCCCGGATAATCGCCCGCTTCCGCGCGCATCTCGGCGCGCTCGGCACGGGCGGTCGCATCGTCAGGGTCTAACTTGAGTGCGCGTTCAATGCTGATCGCCGCGCTCGCTTTGTCTCCAGCGGCGCGTTCCGCCGCACCGCGTAGCGCCCACATCGCCGCCGTGACGCCTTCGCCCGTCTCGGTCGCGCGGCGCATCAACGCGGCAGCCTCGCGCGCTGCTCCGGCGCGCAGGCGCAGTGTGGCGAGCGTGAGGAGCGCCGTCTGATTCTTAGCGTCAATCTCAAGCGCGCGTTTGAGAAATGGTTCCGCTTCGCCAGCGCGGTTTGAACTGATCAATAATAGCGCCAGATTGATGTGGGGCAGCGCCCAGTCTTTGCGCAACTCGGCGGCACGCTGAAACGCCGCTTCGGCTTCGGCGAGGCGATTCAGCGAAACGAGCGCCGCCCCCTTCTGAAATTCGGCTTCGGGAAATTCCGGGCGCAGCTTGAGGGCTTCCGTATAACACTCCAGTGCTAATTGAAAATTGTTCTTTTGATGCGCGTCCTGCCCGCGCTCGAAAAGCTTGACCGGGTCGGCCGTTTCGTCATCGAAACCGTTTTCAACCTGCGCGAAAGTTCGGATTGAGGCGCACATCACTATCAGTAACGCGCCGAGCATGAAAGCAATTGGGTGGAGACGAAAATGGAAAGACATTGAACCGTTGAAATCAACTTGATACTAAGAGGCCGGCGAAACTGATTGCGGAGACCTCACGTTGAAGTCACTTCGTGCCGAATATAACACGCGCTTTTGCGACCCGTCCACGCGCCCTTTGTCACGCTTAACTACTCGGGCGCTACCGCACACATCGTTAGTGGTCGCGCAGTAGGTTTTGGTTGCGCCGCGAGAGAAGGGTGGGATAACATGCGACCGGGTTAAATTCACAATCAGGCTTAACAACTAAATTAATTTGAGCGAGCTAAAGACTTCCGGTGATAAGACGCAACCTCTCGCCGTGTGGAGTGGGAAATCTGTGGGTAACCTTCTGTGATTAATTCTCTGACTAATATAGCAACCGAAGAAACGCGTGGTGGTGAAGCAATGACGCAAAATTCCGTCTCACCCGAAGCGGCGGCGAAAGAAAAATCTTTGCGCGCTCTGCTTCGCGCGACGGGCGGAGTTGTGGTGGCATTTTCGGGAGGCGTTGACAGTTCCTACGTTGCCTACGTGGCGACGGACGAATTAAGCGAGCGCGCTCTGTGCGTCACAGGTGAATCACCGAGCCTTGCCGAATCTCAGCGGAGCGAAGCCGCGACGCTGGCGGAGCGTTTCGGATTTCGCCATGAGTTTATTAGAACCGACGAGGTTGAGGACGCGCGCTATCAGGCGAACGCGGCGGATCGGTGTTACTTCTGCAAGTCTGAACTTTACGCAAAGCTGTCCCCGCTCGCCGCTGCGCGCGGTCTGGCAACAGTCGTCGACGGATCAACGACCGACGACCTCGGCGATTACCGTCCCGGTCGCGCGGCGACCGTTGAGCGCGGGGTGCGCAGTCCGCTCGTCGAAGTCGGGATGAGCAAGCGCGAGGTGCGCGAATTGAGCCGCCGCGCGGGGCTGCCGACGTGGGATAAACCGGCGAGTCCGTGTCTTTCGTCGCGCATCGCTTACGGTACGCCGGTCACTATCGAGCGGCTGCGGACAGTTGATAACGGCGAAGAGATTATGCGCGCGATGGGCTTCCGCGAGTTCCGCGTGCGCCACCACGACAAAATCGTGCGCCTCGAAATCGCGCGTGAGGAATTTGACCGCGTGCTGAACGCCGAAGTTGTTGACGAATTAGCCCGACGTTTCCGCGCGCTCGGCTTCCGCTACGTCACGCTCGATCTTCACGGCTACCGCACCGGCGCGATGAATGAGATTCTCAAAGACCGGGAGTCAGGAGTCAGAACTCAGAAGTCAGAATGAACAAAATTGTTACCGCTTTATTCTTCTGACTCCTGTGAGGTGTTTATGGCAAATCCGATGGTTGATGATACGCGGCGGGTGAGGGAAGACAATCCCTTCGAGTCAATGATGTCGCGCTTCGACCGCGCGGCGCAGTTGCTTGATCTGAATCCTGACTTGTACGCGGTGATGAGAGTCCCGAATCGGGAGTTTAAGGTGTACATCCCGGTGCGGATGGACTCCGGCCGCATCGAGGTGTTCGAGGGATACCGCGTGCAGCACAACTTCGCGCGTGGCCCGGCAAAGGGTGGCATTCGTTACGCCCCCGATGTCACGCTTGATGAAATCAGGGCTCTGGCGGCGTGGATGACGTGGAAGTGTGCGGTCGTCAATGTTCCTTTCGGTGGAGCGAAGGGCGGCGTCGTGTGCGACCCGACGCAGATGTCGCTCGGAGAGTTGGAACGTATGACGCGCCGCTACGCCGCCGAGTTAATTGACATCATCGGCCCTGAAAAAGACGTGCCCGCGCCGGACATGAACACCAATGAGCAGACGATGGCGTGGATCATGGACACCTATTCGATGCACGCGCGCCATACCGTGACGGCCGTCGTGACGGGTAAACCTGTTGACCTCGGCGGCTCTGCTGGCCGCCGCGAGGCGACCGGGCGCGGGTTGCTGTTTGTAATTAACGAGGCGGCGAAAAAGTTCAAAATGAATCCGCCCGCGACCCGTGTCGCCGTGCAGGGGTCGGGCAATGTCGGCGGCATCGCCGCGCGGCTCTTGCATGATGCCGGCTACAAAGTGGTTTCGCTCTCAGATATTAACGGCGGCATTTACAATCCCGAGGGAATCAACATCCCTGAAGCGTTGGCGCACCTCCAGACGACGCGTTCTTTTGAAGAGTTTCCCGGAGTCGAGCGTGTCAGCAATCAAGAGTTGCTTGAGTTGGAGTGTGACGTGCTGGTGCCGGCGGCGACGGAGAATCAAATCACTTCGCAGAACGCCGACCGTATTAAATGCAAAGTGCTCGCCGAAGGTGCCAACGGGCCGACGACGGCCGCCGCCGATGAAATTTTGCACCAAAAAGGCGTCTTCGTAATCCCGGATATTCTGGCAAATGCCGGCGGCGTCACGGTTTCCTACTTCGAGTGGGTGCAGGATCGGATGGGGTATTTTTGGAAAGAGGATGTCGTCAATGAGCGCTTACAAGACATTATGGTTGCCAGTTTTAACGATCTTGTGAAGTACGCCGAGTCGCATTCAGTTGACACGCGCACCGCCGCTTATATGCTGGCGATTGACCGCGTGGCTTATGACACGAGGATGCGGGGCATCTACGCGTAACAAAAAAAGAATTGAAATTTCGGGCTAAGTGGCGAAAAGGTATTGATTTCCACACGGATGTAAGGTATCGTCTGGCGGAATTTGGTGTTCATAAGCAATCAGGTTTAACATCAGATAAGAGGAAAGCTTGTGATACTAAAGCCGCTCGTTGACAGTAGCGTATCTGTTTTCGTATAAGCAGGGACGCGCAAAAGCACGCACAGGAACAACACAGTTGAGAGGCGCAAAGAGGCAGTAAGAGCGCCCGCGAGCACGATTCAGTGCTCGGCTCCTCTCGCTGCTCCGCTCCATCTACAAGACATTTTCGGTCGCGGGCAGGAGCAGTTTTTACTTTGACTTCGGTTTGTACGCTTGTAGTTTGGAGCGTCTGCGCTTTTTGAAGCAACTAGGTATTCGTTGCCTTGGGGATTCAGAGAGCACGGTCGCCCCCTTCCGCAAAATTATAAACTCATTTCGCAGGAGGAATGCGATGAGACTCGCGAGAAGAGCGCTCGTTGCGGTGCTCACCACGTTGATGCTGTTTGCCGCAGTATCAGCCCAAACATTAAAATCTGAAAACGATCCGCGTAACACGGCCCCGACTGTCGGCACAGGCGGTACGCCCGGCGGGCCAACCGGCCTCTTTACCATTTACGACGGCCAGACGCTTCGTAAAGGGGAATTCACCTTAAGCTTTGCCTACAGCAATTACGACCGCGATCCCGGCAATGTAGACATTGTTGAAATCCCGGTTAGCGTCCAGATCGGTCTCTCCGATTACCTGGAACTCTTCTACAACACAGATGCCTATCGCGGGGTGAAGGTCAATAACCCGCGCAATCTGTCAAGCTTCTACCTGCCGAACTCGCAACTTCGTTTCGGCGCTACGCAACTTGGCAGTGGCGCGGCGATTATTCTTGCTCCGGAGCGGGTGAGCGGTACGAGCGGGATTGCCGGCGCGGTGTTCCGTCCGGCCTTCAACCAGTCGTTCGTTCAGTTCCCGTTCGTCGGCGGTGTCGGCCCGAACTTCGGCCTGACCGGCAGCACTATTGCTCCACCGTTCACAAGCCGATTGGGAACGCCGAGCGGTGCCGAGAGTAACTTCGGTGCGGCGTCCAATTTCCCCGGCGTCGGTTCAGTTTTCGGCAGCATCCTGCCGGGCGTCGTGCTCTCGACAACAACAAGGGCGGCGACCTTGACGACGCGAGCCATCACCACGCCGAGCACTTTCACACTCGCGCCGTCTTACCTTGCCGACGCGCCGTTCGTCAACCGGCTTTACGGCGAGTCGAGTTTCAGCACGCATTCCGTTGGCGCGAAGATTCGGTTCACCGGCCCGGACAATCCGTTCGGTATCGGCGTGGTTCCGTTCTATCGCTTCTATCTCGACAAGGCCGACGACTTGAGTGGCTTCAACCAGTTGCAGCGCGGGGCCAGCCCCGGCGGTGACCTCGGCGACTTCGGTGCCGTTTTGTTTGTTGATGGCCGCCTGAGCCGCTCAGTTAATCTGTCGGCCAACATTGGCTACATTCTGAATAGCAATCCGCAGTCAGAAGCTTTCGGCGGCAGCAAGGTTTCACTGCTTGACCGCCCGGATGAACTCGTCGCCGGAGTTGGTTTCGACTTTCCGGTGAATCAGTTCTTCCAGCCAATTGCCGAACTGAAGGCGATTCGCTACATGGGCGGGCGCACGCCGAATGCTTTTGAGAATCACCCGGTTGAGACGCTCTTGGGCGTGCGTGTTTACCCGCGCCGCTTTATGGGCTTCAGCATCGCGTATCGCGGTCACCTGAATCAGCAGGGCGACCGGGGTGTGCTCGATTTCTTCGGCGACGACCCGTCGTTCCCGACCGGCTTCACGCAGTCTGACGATCCGCACGGATTCCTTGCACAGTTCTGGATTGGCCGCCGCAACGAACGTTCTCCGGCCATTCTGCCGAACCAGCCGCCGACGGTGAGTCTCTCGGCGGCATCGTCGAGAGTAGTTTTGGCAGCGACGGGTGGAGCGGGTCAGCAAGCTGATCCGGCCTGCACGCCGACAAGCCAGCAGGTCGCTTTGTCAACGCAGGCGACTGACCCGGACGGCGATACGCTGCTTTACACGTATTCGACGACCGGCGGCACAATCACCGGCAGTGGCCCGAACGCCGCGCTTGATCTGACGGGCGCCCAGCCGGGCACTTACACCGTGACGGTGGAAGTTGATGACGGCTGCGGTTGCGTAGCCTTCTCAACGACCACAGTGGTTGTGGAAAACTGCGCGTGCATAACGATTCCGTGCCCGAACGTAACGGTCAGTTGCCCGGATGCGGTTGACCAGGGTCAGACCGCAACCTTTACCGCCAATCTCAGTGCGGGTGATCCGAACGTGACGCCGACCTTCAACTGGTCAGTTTCCGCCGGCACCATCACGAGCGGTCAGGGTACGTCCTCGATTCAGGTTGATACAACCGGCGTCACCGGCCCGATCACGGCAACAGTCAACGTCGGTGGTTACAACGAAACGTGCCAAGCTTCGGCGACATGCACGTCGAACGTTAGACCGACAATAGTGGAAGAACGAAAAGTCAGTAAGTTTGACGAGTACGGCAACATCCGCTTCAACGATGAGAAAGCCCGTCTCGACAACTTTGCGATCCAATTGCAGAATGACCCAACTGCGCGCGCCACGATCATCGCCTACGGCGGTCGTCGCGGTCGTCGCGGTGAGGCTCAGGCTCGTGCCAACCGTGCGCGTGACTATCTCGTCAACACGCGCGGCATTGACGCGGGACGCATTGACACAGTTGACGGCGGCTATCGTGAAGACTTGACCGTCGAACTCTACATCGTGCCGTCGGGTGCTACAGCCCCGACACCCAGCGCGACTGTTCAAGAGAGCGAGGTGCAGTTCACGCGGGGACGCGCCGCGCCGCGTCGTCGCAGCCGTCGCCGCTAAAGAGCAATGACACTCTCGCGCCTGCAATCCACGCGGGCGCGACCTCTTCCGAACGCGGGCGATGCTTTCC
>JBPCPQ010000161.1:0-3934 GCA_050999015.1 Pyrinomonadaceae bacterium
GTGTTGTATTGCACGATCAGCGTGCCGCCGGCTTCGACGTATTCAAGCAGACGCTTCTGCGCTTGGCGCAGGCGGGGGCGCGTGTTGTAGGCGCGAACACCGGCGATAATCGCGTCGAAGTGGGTGAGGTTCGCGTTGTCGAGGTCGTCGTCGGAGAGCGGCGTGACGCCGTAGCCGATTTGCCGGAGCGCGTCGGGAATCTCGTCGCCCGAACCCATGATGTAGCCGATGCGCTCGCCACGTCTTTGCAAATCGAGCCGCACGAGCTTTGCCTCGGCGGGCGGGAAAATTATTTGCGGCGGAATGTGCTCGTGGTTGATGCTCACCACGCCGCGCGACAGCGGCGAAGCTGCGCCGTCGGCAAACTCCGCCGCGATTGTGCCCGTCGAAGGAGCGGATGAGGAAGTGACGGTGAAGGTCGCGCGCGTCTCTTCATTCTTTCCGCTCAACTTTAATGGCAGCGACTCCGGCTCAACGTGCCACCCGGCGGGAACTTTCAAACGCAGCGCGCCCGCCACACCCGCCGAGTTGCCCCGCAGAACGACCCCCACCCGCTTCGCCCGCTCGTCGGGGAAGACATAAACCTTCTCTTCCATGTTGAGCGTAACCGCCGGGACGACCACGAACGGGCGGTACAACTCGCCGCGCACGCGATCCGTCCAGCGGTACAGGGCGGGAGTTTCAAAGGAAAGCTTGTCGCCGTCGGGGGTCGAAAGAGTAATCGTGAGCGTCATCGCCGGGTCGCCCTCCGGGAGGCCGGCGAGTTTCTGCTCGTTGACGGAATACGTTCCTTTGCCCGGCGTGTCGCGCAGCCAATACGGTTGCGTGAAGTCAGTTATCGGCGGAACGCGCACCGCGAGCGGCGTCGAGAGCGGTTGATTATTCTTCAACTCGGCGTTCACGAGGTGTGCGCCGGCGTTGAAAGGCAGCCCGACGCTCTCAAGACGGAAGGGGTAATTTGAACGGTTGACGAGCGTCGCGGTGACGCGCACTTCGCCTCCCGGAGTCGTCGTCGCCTCAGCCGCGATGGCTTCAATCCAGAGACCGGAGCAGGCGCGGATGACGTCGAGCAACTCGCGCCGCTTCACCTCGACCCACGAATTGTCGGCGGGGAGTTTGCTCATCTCGCGGTGTGCGCGAATGAGTAGCGGCAGCGAGGCTTGCGGATTCTCCGGCTCATAAGTGCGTTCCGCTTCTTCCAGAATCTTGCCGACTGTTTCCCCGCCCGGCACGCGCCGCCAACTCAAATCAACGCCGTCGAAGAGGTCTGCACCCGGCGCGTCGCCCGCGATGGTTTGCAGCGTGTTGAGCGCGGAGCCGCGCCGTTCGGCGGAGCCGAAACCCTGCGACTTGTGCATGCTGCGGCTGTTGGCGGCGATCTCGGTATAGGATTTTCCGAGCAGCGAATTGTACGCGCCGACGTCTACGCTGATGAGACCCGACCTGTTGGCTTGCGCTCCTCCGCCGCCGCGCGAAAATCCGTTCCACATCAAACGCTTCGGCTTCCACGTCTCGACATACTTCAATTGTTCGGGGAAGCGCGCCGGATCGCCGGCGGCCTCGAACGCCTCGACGGCGAGAATGGCGGACGCGGTGTGTTGCCCGTGCCCGCCTTCGCCCGTCGTCGGAAAGCGCGTGATGATGACGTCGGGTCGGAAGCGGCGAATCACCCACACAACATCAGAAAGCACGGCCTCACGCCCCCAGACGGCGAATGTTTCTTCGGGCGACTTGGAGTAGCCGAAATCAATCGCACGTGTGAAGAACTGCTGCGCGCCGTCAATGCGCCGCGCCGCGAGGAGTTCCTGAGTCCGCACGAGTCCGAGCAAAGCGCCCTGCTCGGTGCCGATCAGATTCTGCCCGCCGTCGCCGCGCGTCACCGAAAGATATGCGGCGCACACTTTCCGCTCGCCGGAAAGATAAGCGAGCAATGACGTGTTTTCGTCGTCGGGATGCGCCGCGACGTAGAGCGCGCTTCCCAGAATGTTGAGCTTCTTCAGCGCGAGCTTCGTTTCCGCCGCGTTCATCACTTCCTGCGGCGGCTGTGCCTTGATATTTGACGGAAGAACAAAAAGAGCCGCGAAAAGAATCGCGGCGAATAAAATGGGGCGGAAGGATGTTCTCATATTAGAAAGAGTCCGAAGTTTCGAGTCTGAAGTCTGGAGTCAAAAACGTCTGCCGACTCACGACTTCAGACTTCAGACTCACGACTCTTATGACGGTTGTTGAGGGCTTTTGAACTGAGGGAGAGCTACCGGTCTCGTTTCGGGTGATGCTCCGGGTTTCGCCTTCTGCCCTTTCAGGGCTTTCTCATGTTGCTTCAGAAACGCTTCGCGCCGCCCTAAGCCGCTCCGCGCGCGCTCAAGCGCGTCGGTCGCGCGAAAATTGTCGGGGTCAATCTCTATCGCTTTATTGAGCGCGGCGACGGCCTCTTTGTACTGCGCGAGTTTCGTGTGCGCCAGTCCCAGTTCGTACTGCTTGTCGCCGTCATCGGGTTGCAGGCGGACGGCTTCTTTGTACGCTTTCACGGCTTCGTCATACTTGCCGAGTTTGGTGTGCGCGAGACCGAGATGAAAATGCGCGTCGGCGTCTTTCGGATTGCGGCGGGTAAAATTTTTGTACTGCGCAACGGCCGTTTGATATTCCTTATCCGCCGCATCGTCTTGGCCGAGCGCGGCAAAGGCAAGGCCGAGCTTTAGATGAGCTTCGGGGTAGTCGGGCTGCACACGCACGGCCTGCTGAAAAGCCTCGACAGCCTCTCCGTCACGATTCTCCTTGTAAGCCTCGGTGCCTCCATTGAAATACTTTTGCGCCTCGCTTGACGGACGGTCGTCCACCGCAGATTGATTCGCGCCATCCTTACCATTAACAGTTGCTGGTGGCGAGGCAGCACTTCGGGCGGCGTCATCCGCATCGGATTGATCGCTCCGGGGCACGCAGGCCATTTGAGATAGTAAGAGGCCTAGCACTGCGAACACGGCCAAGCTTGATTTCATAATGCTAATTTTTACCAACTGGCGCACGGTATCGCAAGGCGCGAGGCGCTCGACGACCTCCCCTGAGTTGAGTCGAAGCGATTGGCAGCGTTTCCCGCCCGCCGCAAAATACGGCTCGGTCTACGGACACCGCCGACGAGTCATGAACGTAAAATTCAACTGTGCCGGTGAAAAGCCGGCGCGATTAAGAACATTTTTGCTGCGCTCTGTGGACTCGATTTTGCTATATGAAGTGAGCAGGAGCAGAACCGTGTACTGTTTCCGGGTGCGGGAAAGGTAGCAAAAATGATGGAGAAGGATTCTCGTATGATGGCAGCAGGCCGCTCTGAGGAAAACACTCCCGAATCAGAACAAGCAGTCGTCGCCCCCCGCTTTGACGAAGAGACGATTCGGCGCGCGCGCCGCGCAACTCCACTCTCACGGCTCTCGCAAAAAACAACAAGGCCATTTGTCATTGTCGCCGTGTGTCTCGCGGCGGGGATAATCGTCGGTGTGCTCGCCGGGCTGGCGGCCCTAAAGTACTACAACAAATCATCAAGCGCGGCGCTTAACGCTTCGGACAACCGCCCGGAAAATGTCGCGGATGATGCGCGCGCTCAGCCTACGCCGCCGCAAACGGCAACCGTCGCCGCCAACGACAAGACGCCCGCCGCTTCTAAGACCACGAAAAATGATTCGCGGCAAATTGCGAACGAGAGCCACCGCCCCGACCGCGAGCGGGGAACAATTGAAAGCCGCAAAGATGAAAAGAGCACACACTCGAAGAGGGAAGAACGCGAAGAAGTGAATGCGCCGGAGACTGCGAGGCAAACGGGCGCTGCGCACGATTCGCTCCACAGTGCGCTCGACGAATGGGTGGCGGCGACCAACGCCCGCGATCTCAAGAAGCAGATGGCTTTTTACGGCGGGAAGGTGGATGCCTTTTACCTTTCGCGGAA
>JBPCPQ010000470.1:0-5261 GCA_050999015.1 Pyrinomonadaceae bacterium
GAGTTGGGATTGACGCAACCGGGGATGACGATTGTTTGCGGCGACAGCCACACCAGCACGCACGGCGCATTCGGCGCGCTCGCCTTCGGCATCGGCACGAGCGAAGTTGAACACGTGCTCGCCACACAAACCCTGCCGCAACAGAAGCCACGCGCGATGCGCGTCGAGGTGCGCGGAAGTCTGGGTGAAGGCGTCGGTGCGAAAGACCTCGCGCTCGCCATCATCGGACAGATCGGCACCGACGGCGCGACCGGCCATGCCGTCGAGTACGCGGGCGAAGCAGTTCGCAAACTCTCGATGGAAGGGCGGATGACGCTCTGCAACATGAGCATTGAAGCAGGCGCGCGCGCCGGAATGATCGCACCAGACGAAATCACTTTCGCTTACCTCGAAGGCCGCCGCTTCGCTCCGCACGGCGCGGAATGGGACGAGGCGCTTTCGTACTGGCGCACACTCACGAGCGACGCCGGCGCGATTTTCGACACGACAATCGAAGTGGACGCAGATGCTATCGCCCCGCACGTGACGTGGGGAACGAGTCCCGGCATGGTCGTTCCCGTGACGGGGCGCGTGCCCGACCCGGCGCGGGCGGCGACCGAGGCTGACCGCCGCAACATTGAAAGTGCGCTCGACTACATGGGACTCGCGCCGGACACGCCGATTGAGAAGATCAACATTGATCGAGTCTTCATCGGCTCGTGTACCAACGCCCGCCTCGAAGATTTACGCGCCGCCGCGCGCGTCGTCAGGGGCTACAAGTTAAGTCCGTCCGTTCACGCGATGGTCGTGCCCGGCTCGCAGGCGGTAAAGCACGCAGCCGAAGACGAAGGTTTGGATCGTATCTTCAGCGAAGCGGGCTTCGAGTGGCGCGAAGCCGGATGCTCGATGTGTCTGGGGATGAACCCCGACATTCTTCAACCCGGCGAACGCTGCGCTTCGACCAGCAACCGAAACTTTGAAGGACGGCAGGGGCGCGGCGGGCGCACTCATCTCGTCAGCCCCGTGATGGCCGCCGCCGCCGCCATCACCGGACGCTTCACCGACGTGCGCGGGTGGAGATTCAAGCCGTAAGGAGACAGAAGTCAGAAGTCAGAAGAAGAAAATGGTTTCAGCCGATCATTCTGACTCCTGACTTCCTTTAATTATGAACTCTTTCCGCATTCACACCGGAATGGTCGCGCCGCTCAACCGGCAGAATGTTGACACCGACCAGATCATTCCGAAGCAATTCTTAAAGCGCATCGAGCGCACAGGATTCGGCGAGTTTCTCTTTTTCGACTGGCGTTATAAAGAGGACGGCGCGCTTGATCCGTCGTTTGTTTTGAACGAGCCGCGCTATCGGGGCGCGTCGGTTTTGGTGACGGGGCGCAACTTCGGTTGCGGTTCGTCGCGCGAGCATGCGCCGTGGGCGCTGCTCGACTACGGCTTTCACGCCATCATCGCGCCCTCGTTCGCCGACATCTTCGCCAACAACTGCACGAAGAACGGCATCCTTCCGGTCGTGCTTCAGGAAGCGGAAGTCGCCGAACTCTTCCGCCGCGTCGAGCAGGAGCCGAGTTACAGTGTGGTCGTTGATCTCGAAGGGTGTGAAGTGCGCGACGCGAAGGGATTCAGCGCGTGTTTCGCGGTTGACGAGTTTCGCCGTCACTGTCTCTTAGAAGGACTCGACGACATCGGGCTGACGTTTCAGCACGAGCCGCAGATCACAGCTTATGAAGCGCGCCGCCCCGCGTGGCGCGCGTTGAGTCAGAGAAAATGATAAAGGAGAACACTGTTGGGGACGGGAGATGGATGAGATTCACTTATTTCATCCCTCATCCCTCATCCCTCATCCCTTCCGCGCATGGCGCTCATACTTAGAGGCAACGAGCTAATCGCCACCACCGCCCTGAGTGCGAAAGTGTTGTCGCGCCTCGTCGGAATGGCGGCACGCCGTCCGCTGATAATCAACGGCGTCGAGTTGCGCGCGCAGGACTTGGAACGCCTCGCCGAAGAGGCGCGACGCGGCGCGCAATCAATCTGGCTCGGCGTCCCGCCCGAACAACACGCACATCACTTAACGGACAACAAAAAAAGCTCCGCAGCAAATTCCGCGTTGCCGTCCGACCTTCCGGCGCTCTCCGGCCCTGACGACGAACAGGCTGACTCTAATTCGCCACGCTCCGCCGAGACACACCGGCAGATGGTCGTGCGCCACGCCGAACGAAAACTGTCGGATGTGGCGCGGCTCGACGAGCCGGAGTTGTCCGAGCGTCTGCGCGGCTTTCTCCGTGTGGAAGAAGAGCGTCTGCGCATCGCACAGCGCATGACCGCGGCGGGGCAGCAGACGGCAGCCGCGCGCAGTTTCGTTCACGACACGTTTGTAAGTTTTCTATTCAAGTCCGCGACGCAAACCGGAAACTCGTCCGAAGCATCTCGCGCTGAAAATTGTGCGGTCATCGCCGTCGGCGGATACGGGCGCTGCGAACTAGCGCCGTTCTCCGACCTCGACCTTTTGTTCCTGCACGCCGGGCGACGCTCCGGCGCTCCGACGCGCGAGATGATCGAGCGCGTGCTACATCTTTTGTGGGACGCCGGGCTGACAATCGGCCACAAAGTCCACACCATCGAAGAATGCTTGTCGGCGTGGCGGGGTGATCCGCATTTTCAGACGGCGACCGTCAGCGCACGGCTCATCACCGGCGACGAGGATTTATTCCGACGCCTCGCCGATTCAATCGAGATGAAGCGCCGCAAAAATCCCGAAGCTTTAATTACGACGGCGCGCGGCGAGCGCGATGAGCGCGCGAAGAAATTCGGCACCGCCGTGTACCTTCAGGAGCCGAACGTCAAAGAAAGCGCCGGGGGCTTGCGCGATTTGCACACCGCGTTGTGGGCGGCCTACGGCAGATTCGGCTGCCGCACGCTCGACGAATTGCGCGTCAAAGAGCATATCTCGGAAGACGAGCGGCTGCGCGCCACACAGTCTTACGACTTTCTTCTGCGCGTCCGGCAAGAGGCGCACTGGCTGGCGGGACGCAAGACCGACCGCCTCGCGCTCGACCTTCAGCCACAGATCGCCGAAAGATTCGGCTACAATTCGTCGCCGCACTTGCGAGCCTCCGAACAGTTCATGCGCGACTATTACCGCCGCGCGCGCGACTTGCATCAGTTCGGCGAGGCGCTCTTAGCGCGCGCCTCCGCGCGCGAGAAGCGCACGTTCCTGTGGTTCAAGCGCGCGCGCCGCGAGCAATTGGCCGAGACGTTTTCGATCAAAGACCGCGAGCTTTATCTCGAAGGCGAGGCGTCGCTGTTGTCGGAAAAGCCGCTGCTGTTTTTCGAGGCCGTCGCTTTAGCGCAGACCGCCAACGCCAACTTCAGCCACGATCTGCGCGACGCCGTGCGGCATCACCTGACGGCGATTGATCGTGACTTCCGCTCGTCTTCGGAAGCGGCGCGCGCCTTCCTCGAACTCCTCAAGCGGCCCGGCAAAGTCGGACACGCCCTGCGCCTGATGCACGAAGTCGGACTGCTCGGACGTTACCTGCCGGAGTTCGGTCGCATCAGCTTACTCATTCAGCACGACCTTTATCACCACTACACCGTTGACGAACACACGCTCCGCGCGATTGACGCGCTTGATGAATTAAGCGCGGGCGATGTTAGCAACAATCACGACCGGACGAAGACGCAACTGCACGCCGCGCTAGGTGAAGTGGAACGTATTGAACTGCTTTACCTATCGCTGCTGTTGCACGACTTGGGCAAAGGGCGTGGGCGCGGGCACATCGCGCGCGGCGTGGTGATTGCCGAGCACGTCTGTGAACGGCTCGGCCTCGACGCCGAAAGCGCCGCGAAGGTCGTCCTGCTGGTGAAGCACCACGTTCTGATGGCGCACCTTTCGCAGCGCCGCGACCTCAGCGAGCCGCGTCTCGCGGCGGATTTCGCGCGCGAAATCGGCAGCCTTGACGTGTTGAATATGCTGCTGCTTCTGACCTACGCCGATCTGAACGCGGTCGCCCCCGGCGTGTGGAGCGATTGGAAGGGTCTGCTGCTTTGCGAACTGTATCGCCGCGCGCGTCCGCACGTCGGCGACGGCGAGGAAGCGAGCGCGGAAAGCGACGAGACGGCGCAAATCAAGCGGAGAGTCACGGCGGCTCTTGGCGGGGACGACGCTCAACAAAGAGTTGAGCGCCACTTCGAGCTTTTGCCGGAGAGATACGCGCGCACCGTCAGCGATACGACAGTGGTGACGCATCTGCAACTCATCAAGCGTCTCGAGCAGAGTCAGCGGGAAGCGCTCGCCTGCCGCTGGCACGCCGACTCGAGCGGCGTCACAGGTTTAATTGTCGCGGTGCGCGACCGGCGCGGACTGTTCGCCGACCTCGCCGGGGCGCTCGCCGCGCAGGGCGTCGAGATTTTGAGCGCCAACCTCAACACGCGCGCCGACCACATGGCGATTGACAACTTCGAGCTTCGTGAAGCGGCGACGCATGAAGCGGTCGCCGAGCACCGCTGGCTGCGCATCGAGCGCGCACTTCACCACGCCGTCACCGGCAGCGAAGATGTCGCCGCCCTCGTCGAGCGCTGGCGAACACGCAACGCGCCGCGCCGCTTCAAAGCCTTCGCCGCGCGCCCGCGCTCCGCCCCGCGCGTCATTTTCGACAACGAGATTGCCGACGCGACGACCGTCGTCGAAATCCATGCGGCGGATGAACCGGGGCTTGCTTACAAAATCGCCAGCGTCCTTGCCGCCGACGGACTCGACATCGTCTTCGCGCGCGTGGCGACGGAAAAGAGCGACGCTTTCGATGTGTTCTACGTGACAAATTCCGCCGGAGAAAAGCTTTCCGAGGCGGACATGCAGCGTCTCGAAGTTGCGCTGATCCGATCACTAGCGCCTGAGCACGCGGGCACTCTTGATTCGCTCCCACATTACCAAAGTGAGGTGATTGCCGAATGAAAAAGATCGAAGCGATTGTCAGGCCGCACCTGCTCGATGCGGTCAAAAATTCCCTTCAGGAGATTGACGTCAAAGGGATGACCGTCAGCGAGGTGCAGGGCTACGGGCGCCAGCGCGGGCACACCGAGACGTATCGCGGCGCGGAATATCAGATAGATTTCATTCCGAAGCTGAAGATCGAGGTCATCATCCCTGACGACATCGAAGACATGGTCGTTCACGCCGTCATGAAAGCGGCGCAGACCGGCAAGTTCGGCGACGGAAAGATTTTCGTCACGACGATTGACGACGTGATCCGCATCCGCACCGGCGAGCGCGG
>JBPCPQ010000262.1:0-7824 GCA_050999015.1 Pyrinomonadaceae bacterium
ATGTTCGCAACGTCAGTGTTTGTTTAGAGGGTCAAGTAGCTCTATGTCAGGCTTGCCATTCCTTTTTCCGTCCAACTCCGCCGCTCATTACGAATCGCCCAATGCTTTCCAAATGCCTCTGGCGGCGATGGTGCGTGCATTGTGCAAAGCGTCAACGACCGGTTCGGAGATTCTCTACGATGTCATGCTGAAGCTGGCGTTGATGGTGGATGCGACGGCGCACACTTACGGCTTGGCGACGTTCGCGCAGAAAAGCGGCGAGCAGCCAAGACTCAAGTGGGTCGAAGGGCTGGATCAGGAAGAGATAACCGCTGCGGAAGCGAAGGTTTCGGCAGCCCTCACGGTGTCGGAGGGGGCGCTTGAGATGAAGGCGGGCGACACCTCCATTTGTTTAATCCTTGCTCTGCCGACATCGCGCCGCGAAGGGGCGGCGATATACGGGCGCTGTGTGCGACCTTTGACCGAGAGACAGGCGGGCGAGTTAAGGTTGTTGTCTGATGTCGCGCAACTCGCGCACGCGCACGCTCTGTTGCGCGAGGAATTGCATCAACCGGCGCGCGCGGCGGAATCTGCGTCGGCAATCGCGGCGACGACGCTCCCGGGCATGGTCTTTGTCAGTCGAGGCATGTCTGAAGTTGCTCATTCGGTCGAGCGCGTTAAGGATTCTGATTCGACGGTGTTGATTACAGGAGAATCGGGGACGGGCAAGGAATTAATCGCGCGGGCCATCCATCGTCTCAGTCGTCGCTCGCAGGCTCCGTTCATTCCGTTCAACTGCACGGCGGCGCCCGCCGACCTCATTGAGAGCTTACTCTTCGGGCATCGCAAAGGCGCGTTCACGGGCGCGCACGCGGATCACGAGGGATTGGTGCGCGCCGCCGAGGGCGGAACGCTTTTTCTCGACGAGATTGGAGACCTGCCGCTCACTTTGCAGCCGAAGCTGCTACGCTTTCTTCAGGAGGGTGAAGTCCACACGCTGGGCGACCGCGCGCCGCGCCGCGTGAACGTGCGCGTGGTGGCCGCGACCCACAAAGATTTGGAAAGCGCGGCACGCGAGGGTTCTTTCAGAGAAGATTTGTACTACCGTGTGGCTGCGCTCTCGGTTCGTGTGCCGCCGCTGCGCGAGCGTCCCGAAGACACGGCGGCGTTGATTTCACATTTCCTTTCGCACTACGCGCGTCGCAATGATCGCGCCATCGCCGGCATCACGGCGGAAGCGATTCATGCGCTTCAGTTGTATTCATGGCCGGGCAACGCGCGCGAGCTGGCGGCGGAGATTGAGCGCTTGGTGCTCTACACGGATGAAGGAACATACATCGGTGTCGAGCACATCAGCCCGCGCGTCTTTCCATCTGGCGCAGAATCAAAAGCTCAGGCGACGAGTGCTGACCTTGAGCACTTGATTGAAGATTTCGAGCGCCGCGTGATTACCGAGACGTTGCGCCGCAACGACTACAACGTGGCGCGCGCGGCAATCGCGCTCGGACTCGGCTCACGCCAGACGTTGTATAAGAAGCTGAAGCGCCTGACGATCAACGTCGGCGACTCTCTCCATGACGACGGCCATCCTGGCCTTCAATTTCGCGGCGAGCGTGAATAAACAGGCAGCGATTCACCTTCCAAAATTATTCCCACCTCCTATGATGATTGCCTCTTACGTGCTCGCGCTTGCCGCCGCGATGCTAATACACGAACTGGGACACCTTGCGGCGGCATGCTTGTGCCGCGTTCCTGCGACGGAACTCGGACTCGGCTGGGGAAAGCGACTGTTCAGTTTTCGCTTGGGTAAGGTTGAGTACAAGTTGCACGCCATGCCAATCGGCGCTTACGTTCGTCTCGATATGGTCGAGCTACAGCGAAAACCTCTGAGCCAACAGGTTTTCATCCTGCTCGCCGGCATCTTCGTGAACTTATTCGCGGCGACCGCGACCTCCGACACTTCGTTCGGCGTGGTGAACTACATACTCGCCGCCACAAACCTCCTACCGTTATATCAACAGGACGGATGGAAGTGCGGAATTGTGATGTTGCGCGCAACGATGCAGCGTAAGAGCGCGCTCGTCGAGTGGACTTTCACAATTGCGGGCGGCGTGATGAGTTTTGTCGCCTTCGTCGCGCAATCCATCCGCCACCTATAAAGGGGAAAGGGCAAAGGGGTAAATGGTGATTGAGGTTTAGCTTTTCCTCCATCCATCTTGCTTCTATGCACTTCCCCTTTCCCCTTTCCCCTTTCCCCCTCTTCCTTGTCTGCCTGATTCCTCCGAACACAACTTGTCGTCGCCTCAGGGATGAAATCCTTAAAGCCTCTGTCAACGCCGGGCGACATCTGTCTAAGCCTTTGTGTCGACATCATTTCTCATCGTGAAGCAAAGATTGCGAGACAAGCATGCGAAGTTTCTGTGTCGCCCGGCGTTGACAGCTTCGCGTTGTGAGTTTCCCGGAAAACGCACCTTTACAGGGATTCGTGAGAGTTCGGCGAGTGGCACGAGCCTTGTCATAGGCTGAGTCGTCCGCAGCGCGACTTGAAAAAGTGTGGAACCGAAAAGTCGTGCGGGGAAGGTAGAAAGAAACATGAAAGCAGTCGCCAACAAAGTGATCGTAACATTCGCAGTCGTTGTGCTGGTCGCGTCGTTCGTCGCCGCCGCGCTCCTCGTCGGAGTCAAGGCGGTCGCCGTTTCGACAACCATCACGGACGACCTTCTGCTCGTTGCTCTCGCATTGTTCGGTGTCGTTCTCAGCACCGCGAAAAGTATGACCAACTCTCAAGGAGAGACGCGCGACGCGAACGCGCTAAGCATCGCTCCGAGAGAGAAGGCCACAACGAATCCCGGCGCTTTCATAAAGGCTTCGATGTAACTGTCCGTAGGCTGTCCCGAATCCGCTCTCGACTAAAGGCGCGACCGGCATCAGGGCATCACTTCTCGAATCTCAACCCATTCTTCTAAGGAGCAAACAAAATGATTAAGAAATTCCTTCGTGACGAGTCAGGTCTGGAACTTTCCGAGTACGCCGTCGCCGCCGCGCTCGTGATTATCGCCGCCGCCGGCGCCTTCTCACTTCTTGGCGGTTCCATCAACACCACAATCGGAAAATTGGATGACGCTGTTCAAGGCAACACTCCGTAACCACAGCGAAATAAAGGTCGGCGCGCTTTCCGTTATCTCAGGGTTAAAGCGCGCCGGCTTACTCTTATCTAGCAACTCTAATGTCATCCATTTGTTGCTGAGTATAGCTGCACGGAACCCAAGATAATGCCAACCCTTTTTACCTTTGCCATCACCGCATTGCTCATTCCACTGGCAGTACTCATTACTTATTACGACGTTCGCTACCGCCGTATCCCGAACGCATTTGTGCTCGCCACATTAGTTAGCGGCCTCCTCATTAACACAATTCTAAGTGGCTTTAATGGCCTGTTTGCGAGTCTGGCCGGTTGCGCGCTCGCCTTCGTTTTAATGATGGTGTTTCACCTCTTTGGGGCGATGGGTGCTGGCGACGTAAAGCTGTTCGCCGCTATCGGCGCGGTCGTAGGCGCGAAATTGGTGCTACCGACATTCATGGTCGTTGTTCTAATTGGCGGTGCGCTCGCGGTCATCACGATGATCCGAGGTGGTGCGGTGCGCGTAACCATGCATCGTGTTCTACAGATATTCGTTGGTTTTTTGCCCGGTTGGGAGATGCCACGATTCACTGTGCCACCCGACAGGCGGCACACGATTCCTTACGGAGTTGCCATCACGTTCGGCAGCCTCATTTCGGTTTTTATTTTCCGCGCATAAAACTCCGCGGAAACAGTTTGTACTTTCATTCCTCTAACGGAGAACCGTCGCCATGCGGAATAAACGTTTTCTGGTCGTACTCTCCGGCGCTGTTGTCTTCGGACTCTTCGCCGCCGTTTTAGTCAGCCGCTATTTGTCGAACGCACAGGCTTACACGAAAAATCTTGGCAACGTCGTCGTCGCCAAAGTGGACATTCCGCTCGGCACGGAACTAATTGCCGAGCAACTCTCGGTGGTGCAGTTTCCGCAGGGCGCGACGCCCGACGGCACATTCGACGCGCCCGAGAAATTAATCGGGCGCGTCGCCGTCACCAACATCGCGGCGCGCGAGCCGTTGACGGATTTCAAACTCGCGGCGGAAGGCTCCGAGGCCGGCCTCTCGGCGGTGATCCCACAAGGCTACCGCGCGATGACTGTCAAGGTTGACGACGTGATGGGCGTCTCCGGCTTCTTGCGGCCCGGCGCGATGGTTGACGTTGTAGTGGTCATCATCCCGACCGAGGCCTCGACCAACCGCGACCCCGTCTCGAAGGTCGTGTTGCAAAACATCAAGGTCTTGGCGAGCGGCCAAAACCTCGACAAGCCGAAGAACGAGCGCGAGGCCGAAAGCGTTAAGGCCGTCACGCTTCAGGTCACGCCGGAGCAGGTCGAGAAACTCGCGCTCGCCGCGACCGAAGGCAAGCTGCGCCTCGTGATGCGCAACGCCACGGATCAGGGCGACGAGCAGACGCCGGGCGTGAACAAACAAACGCTTTTGAGCGGCGAGCACGCGATGCCGGCACCCGAGCCGGGCGCGATGAAGAGCGAGCAGCCGAAAGCAGCGCCGGTCATGCCGCGTCCCTACGCGAAGCCGCGCATGGAGATGCCGCGACAGGAGCAGAAAGCTTCAGTGCCGGTTCCTGCGGCCCCGCCGCCAGCGCCGCGCAACACCGTCGAGGTGATCGAAGGCGCGAAGCGACGCAATGTCGAATTTCCCTAGAGCGCACGCGCTCCCGGCCCGGCCACTCGCGCCATGCCGGGAGCTTCCTTAATTGAAAGAGTTCACTTCCAAAGGAGCAAGGCTAACATCATGCAGAACCGTTCCCCGATAACTCGCCTTTTACTCTCGGTGGCGCTCATCGGTGCCATCTTTTCCGTCGCGCGTGCGCAGCAGACTCACGTCAGTGCCAGCTTTGAAAGCGCCGGGAAAGACGCGACGCCGATCAACGTCTTAGTCGGCCAGTCGCGCGTTATCAGTTTCGATAAGCAAATCGGCCGCTTCTCGGTCTCGAACCCGGAGATTGCTGAAGCCGTGCTCGTCGCGCCCGATCAGGTGCTCGTCAATGGCAAGGCGTTCGGCCAGATCAATTTTATCGCGTGGGACAAGCAGGGCGCACAGTTCCTCGTGTTCGATGTTTTCGTCCGTGCCAATCTCTCATTGATTGATTCGCAGATTCGCGCGCTGTTTCCCAAAGACGACATTCGTTTGAGTCAGGCCAACGGCTCGGTCGTCATTTCGGGCAGCGTCGTTGACCAGAAGACAGTTGCGCAGGCGGACGCGGTCGTGCAGGCCGCCGGCTTCAAGACCGTCAACATGCTTAACTCACCGGCGAAGAACACCGCGCAGGTGCAGTTGCAGGTGCGCGTCGCCGAAGTCAATCGCAGCAAGATGAAAGACCTCGGAACTTCTTACGCCTATCAAGGCAGCCCCGGCGTCGGCGGCTACGTCAACTCCGGCGGTGGCCCGAGTGCTTTGAAAGAAGTAGTCGGCGGCGCGATGGCGGGCACGTTTACGAGTGCGCTGAATCTGTTTGCGATGGGCGGAAACGTGATGGGCATGATCCGCGCGATGCAGACGCAGGGCGCGCTGCGCTTACTCGCGGAGCCGAACCTGATCGCGATGGACGGCCAGCAGGCGAGCTTCCTCGCCGGCGGCGAGTTTCCCGTTCCCATCGTGCAGGGTGGTGGCGGCGACCGTCCGAGCGTCACAGTACTATTCAAAGAATACGGCGTCCGCCTCAACTTCAAGCCGACGATCATTGACGAAGATCACATCCGCCTCGAACTGGAGCCGGAAGTCTCGACAATTGATTTCGCCAACGGCGTCAAAGTGGACGGCTTCGTGATTCCGGGACTGAACACCCGCCGCGCCAAGACCGGCGTTGAACTGCGCGACGGACAGAGCTTTGCGCTCGCCGGGCTGCTCAACAACACGGAGAACCGCTCACTGTCGAAGGTGCCGGTCATCGGCGACATTCCGATTATCGGTTCGCTCTTCAAGTCGAAGTCATACATGAAGCAGGAGACCGAGTTGGTCTTTATCATGACCGCGCAGTTGGTGAAGCCTATCAACCGCGACGATCTGCCGACGATGCGCGGCATTGACGGCCTGAAGAACGGCTCGCCGCTCGGCATCGAGCCGAAGGGCGAAGGCATCACCGGCGAGAGCGGCTTCTCGACCGGCGCGACCACGACGAGCGACACCACTCCCGCGAAGCCCGCGACGAAGAACAAAACAACGCTGCCTTCAGTCGGCGGCTCAGTGACCTTCATCTCGCGCGCTTCACTCGACGCTGAGCAGGCAAACACGCCCGCGCTGCAAGAGGTGGCGATCTCGCTTCCGTAGACAACATGGCGGAAGCCCGACCGTAAGGAAGGGCGTCATGCGCGCGGTAAGGAAATACGCCGTAGCTTCCGCGCGGGCTTCTGCCCGAACAGCAGATTGACAAAGCGATTGAGCGGTTAGTCATACGCAGGGGTCGGGAGGACTAAAGAGATGAACAAGACGTTTACGCGAACAAGGGAAAACAGGCGCGGCGAGCGCGGCTCGATTCTCGCCATGAGCGCTGTCGGGATGCTCACTTTTATCCTCGCTACCGGCCTGTGTGTTGACATCAGCCACTTCTACCTCGTGAAGGGCGAATTGAAAAACGCGGCTGACGCGGCGGCACTCGCCGGCGCGTCGGCCCTTAATTCCTCCGCAGCGGGAATTAGTAACGCCACCGACCGCGCCGTAGTGGCGATGAACAAGTACGAGTTCGGTAACAAACCCGCGACGATTGAGGCCGAGAACGTAGAGTTCGCCGTCAATTTCGACGGGCCTTATATGGACGAAGGCAGCGCGCAGGCTGTCGCACCGAGCATTCGCTTCGTGCGCGTCACCGTCCCGCCGAAAGAAGTCGGCGTCTTTTTTGCGACCTCGGTGATCGGGAACGCGATTGACTTGACGGCGGAAGCGACCGCCGGAATGTCTGTGCCGACGAACGTCTATTACAATTCCATCCCGCTCTCCGTCGTTGACGACGACGTGCAGGTCATCACGCCGGGTAATGTTTATACGATTCGTGCCGCGCCGCAGGGCAGCGTCTCACCGGGCAACTACCAAGTTCTCGCCATTGACGGTAGCGGCGCGAGCGACGACCGCATCGGCCTCGCTAGCAGCAACAAGCGCGGGCTTTCGCCGGGCGATTACGTGGACACGAAGCCGGGCGTCAGTTCAGGGGCGATCAGGCAGGGCATCAACACTCGCTTCGACGATTATGGCAGCCAGCTCGACCCGGTTGATTACCCGCCCGACACCAACATCCAAGAAGGAATCACCTACGCGCAATACCGCGACGGCACGTCGGTACAAGCACCGAGTCATCCGGGCGTGCCGGGCCGCCGGGTGGTCGTGATCCCGATTATCAAGAAGAGTGAGTTCAGCGGCGGGCGCACCAACGTCCAGATTGATCGCTTCGGAGCGTTCTTCCTGCGCACCAGAGTGCAGGGCGGCAACGGCGGCGACATCGAAGCCGAATACATCGGCGAGACGGTCAGTCTCGGCGGCGTCGGCTACAACCCGAATGCCGGCGCGGGCAACAACCTCATCGTAACTCCTGTGCTCTACAAATAAAGGAGCGTGCGTGATGAAGGTAAGAAAATTGTTAACAGGGACGGCGAAGAACGCGGCGAAGAGATTTGTTGCCCGTGAAAACGGCACACAACTCGCGGAATTAGCCATCGTTCTGCCGATCATCCTCGTGCTCTTCGGGGCGACCGCCGAATTCGGGCGCTTCTTCTACAC
>JBPCPQ010000461.1:0-3727 GCA_050999015.1 Pyrinomonadaceae bacterium
ACTTGGGAATGCCACAGAGCTACGCCGTGGCAGCCTAAGTACGGCTCAGTCATGGGAGCAGTGTCACTTATTTAGGATTTATGCAACAACGCCCTTCAAAAGACTAATAATGGCACGCACATCATCACGATCATGTGGGATGATTCAAAGGGCGGATTGCTCGGCTCAGATGGCGTCGAAAAACAAGATATGCAAGACGAGAATAAGAAGTAAAGAGGGGGCAAATTGCCCCCTCTTTACTTACGCCGCTTCCGCCCAAAACTTCGGCTTCAATCCTAACTCAAACATGGATTGAATCAGACAGCAGATGTTGTGACAAAGTACCTTTAGAAGTGCCTCATTGATTTGCACCGCTGTGCTTAATAATCAGTCATGCTGCGCTATTCAAACGTAAGGCGAACCATCATTGTGCATTTCCCGTTGACAGTAAGCGTGTGGCGGCGTATGTTGTCGCTACCCTCTGATTCCCCTAAAGGATTTTAGAGAGTAAACAAGGCCGCCGGAGAGCGAGGCTCCGGCGGCCTTGTTATTTTTGGGCGCGATTTATTCACACTTCGTCACACCAACGCTTCACGAAGCGACAATCGAAAATCCAAAAATTCTTTACGCGCTGGCGGCAGTGATTGAGTAGCGTTCGAGCTTGAGGTAGAGGCCGCGACGGGTGAGACCGAGTTCGCGGGCGGCGCGCGAGATGTTGCCCTTATGTTTGCGGAGCGAGTCGGCGATCATGCGGCGTTCGAGTTCAGCCATCGCGCCGGCGAGCGTGAGTCCCTGTGGTAGGCCGTCGGCGATTGCGGTGGTGAGCGGCGTTACCGAGGCGGGCATGGCTACGGCGGAAGTACGTTTGAGTTCGGGCGAGAGGTGGTTGGGCGTGATAAGCGTTCCGTCTTCGGCGCGCGCGACGACGCGCTGGATTTCGTTGCAGAGTTGGCGGACGTTGCCCGGCCAGTCGCAGACCATTAAAAGGTCTACCGCCTGCGAGTTGATGTGAATGTCGCGCCGCCCGAATTTGTCCGAGTAGTGGTTGATGTAATAGTTAACAATCGTCGGGATTTCCGAGCGTCGCTCCTTGAGCGGCGGGACGCGCAGGCGAATGACATTCAGACGGTAGTACAGGTCTTCGCGGAAACTCCCTTCGGCGACCATCTGCTCGAGGTCGCGGTTCGTCGCGGCGATAATCCGCACGTCAACTTTGGTCGGACGCTGTTCTCCGAGCGGTTGAATCTCGCCCTCTTGTAGAAAGCGCAGAATCTTCGGCTGCACGTCGAGCGGGAGGTCGCCGATCTCGTCGAGGAAGAGTGTGCCGCCCGCCGCCGTCCGAATCACGCCCGCCGAGTCCGCGACCGCGCCGGTGAACGCGCCGCGCCGGTAGCCGAACAGATAACCTTCGGAAAGCTCCTTCGGCACGGCGGTGCAGTTGAACGGCACAAAGATTTTCGAGCGCCGCGAGGAAAGGGTGTGGATGGCGCGCGCGACTAATTCTTTGCCGGTGCCCGACTCGCCCGTGACGAGCACCGTCACATCGGACGAGCGAATCTTGTGCACTTCGTCAACGAGGCTCGTCATCGCCGGACTGGAATGGATAAAGCCGGGCATCAGACTCGCTCCCGCCAACCCATTATGATCTTGTGCATCGCGGCCCGCACGTGCGCGGTTGCGCAGGGCGCACACGTCCATGCCGAGTTCGACGACGCGCAGGAGCGGCTCGATTGGCGCTCCGCCCGGCAGTAAGCACCGGCCGGGCGGCGAAATCAGAAGCGTCGCCGGGGGCGAGTTGGGCGAGCGCAGTTGAATCACCGCCGTGTCGTGCGTGGCGGCGAATTGTTCCCGCTCCTGATCGCTTCGGACGTTGTGGAGCGCCTCCGCTAGACGCGTCCGCTCGGCGTTCGTGCAGCCGTGTGCGCAGACCACTTTGACGCTGTTATCCTCACTCATCTCGGCGATGAGCACGCGCTCGGCCTTCGTTTCCTGATGAATTACCGCCGCCAACTCGCGCAGCAGTAGCTCGCGCGACGCGACCGCTTCGGCCAACCGCAGCGTCAGCAGTTGGGAAAGCGCGGAACCTTCACCGCGCCGTTCCAGCAGGCGAGGCTCGAAACCGGCGAGTGCTTGTTCGGCGCGCTCAAGGTCGAGGCGCGCGCCGAGTTCGCGGAAGGCGTGGATGGCGAGCGAGATTTGTTCGGCGGCGCGTTCAGGTTGCACGATGGCGTAAGCGCAACCGAGCCAGTAATGACCGCGCGCGTTGCGGTAGCGGTCGCCGAGCATCTCGAAGATCGAGACGGAGCGCCCGAAGTGATGAGCGGCGAGCGTCGCGTCCTGTTGCGCCAATGACAGCATGCCGAAGATGCGCTGCGCCTCGCCCGCCATCGCCAGATCGGTCGCCGAGTCCGCCGTCTCTTCCACGACTTTTTGCAGCAGCGTCGAGCATTCGCCGGTGTTGCCGGATTGAAGATACGCCTCCGCCAAAATTAGTCTTGATTCGCAGACGGCCTGCCGGTCGCCGATTCGTTCCGCGACGGCGAGCGCGCCTTCGCCTTCGATGAGCGCGCCCGACGGATTGTCCATCGCCAATCGGCAGCGCGCCAGCGTCCGCATCGCCTGCCCCGCGTACCACTTATTGCCGTTTTCGGTGGCGAGGCTGGCGGCGCGTTCGAGTTGACTCTGCGCTTCGTCGAGGTTGCCGCGCAGCATGTGCAATTCGCCAAGCGAATCGAGAATCATTGGCACCTGCCCGCCGCGCTCGTCCACTGCGGAGGCGAGAGCGAGCGCGCGCGTCAAGGCTTCGTGGGCGCGATCCCATTTGCCGATGAGTGTGAGATTGATGCCGAGATTGTTGTAGCCCGTCGCGGCGTTAGTTTTGTGTTCCGTGCGCTCGTAATAGTCAATGCCTTTTTCGAGGTAACGGATGCCGTCGTGCGGGCGCTTGAGGAACCAGCAGGCACCGGCCATGTTGCTGTAAATCCTGCCGAGCAGAAAAGGCGCCGGGCGTTCGCCGATGAGCTTCAGCGCCTGCTCGTGATTGTCGAGCGCGCCGTCATAATTACCCTCGTAAGCGTCAGCCATCGCAATGCTGAAGTATGCCTCGGCGAGGCCGCGCCAATCGCCGGCACGCCGGTAGTGTTCCAGCGCCTTGTGCGCGTGGTCGCGGGCAATGGTGTACTCGTTGATGCTCCGGTAGACGCGCGCGAGCGCGTTGTAGACCGCTCCCGTCTGCGTCGCTGAGTCATCTTCGGACGTTTCGCGCAGAGCCGCCTTCAATAACGCAATTGCCTTCGGATGGTCACCCGTGTAGTTATAGGAGAGGCCGAGGCGCACACGGATGTTGCACTCCGTCTCGGCGTCGAAACGCGCGCGCGCGTCAAGCGTTTCATACACCTGCACCGCTTCGAGCGCTTCGCGGTAACGCCCGACCATTTCAAGCGCGGTCGAGAGCAGGCAGAGAGCGCGTGCGCGCAACGAGTCGTCGAGGCTTTTTGTGTTGATGATTTGCAGCAGATGCGACTCGGCTTCGCTCGACTGTCCGCGATCCAGTAACTCACGCACCTCATCAATCTTATGAGCGGAGGTCGAGTAAGAAAATTCATCGCGGCGGCGGGATAGTCGCCGCGCGTCCGTCAGGTTGACGACGCTGGACTTGGCCGGCGCGAGGTCTCCCGTTGTCGCCGCAAGGCTGCCGCTTTCCACACGTGGTTTCATGCGTAAATTCCCGCCCGGCGAAGAGCAGTAT
>JBPCPQ010000110.1:0-1895 GCA_050999015.1 Pyrinomonadaceae bacterium
TGCACGTAAGCCATTCGTTTGCCGTCGCGGGAAAAACTAATGTGCTGGCTGTAACCGGAAGGCGTCGTGACGGCCTCCGGCTCCCCCGTTACCTGTCCTGTTTTTTCATCAACGGAAACGCGCCAGAAATTCATACAGCCGCCACGATTGCTGGCGAAGTAAAGATACTGTCCATCAGGCGACCAGACCGGATTCCAATCAAGCGCCTCGTCATTCGTGACTGCCATCGCCGCGCCGCCCTCGGCAGGTATTGTCCAAATGTCCCTTTGCCCGCCGCCCGGCTGCATCCCCCAGTAGGCGATGCGATGACCGTGTGGCGACCAACTCGGTTGCACGGCGTCGCCTTCAGTCAACAGACGCTTATTCCCGCTCGCCACGTCAATCGCCCACAGCGCGCTCGGAATGATGCTGCGCGAGGTCGGCGCGGAAAAGCTGTCAGCACTGACGACCAATTCTTTGCCGTCCGGCGACCACGAAGGATTCCGCCCGACGTCTGACAGACGCCTGACATTTTCGCTCGTCGCCTCCATGACGTAGATGCCTTTGGGCGTGCGCTCGGAGCGAAACGCGATGTAGTTGCCGTCAAGCGAGTACGCCGGTTGGGTGTCGTCCTCCGCCGAGTCTTTTGTGAGGTTGACCGCATTCTTGCCACCGACGCGCTGCCAGTAGATGTCCCAATTCCCGGCGGCGCGGCTGGCGTAAATTAGCGACTCGCCGTCCGGGGCCAGATTCGGAAAGTACTCCGGGCCGGCTTCATTGGTGACTTGAACTGCGCTCGCGCTCGTCCAATCTGGGCCGGCGATTTTGCCCTCTGCTGGCTGGCGGAAGAAAGCGAGCCACACATAAGCGGCTAATATGACTGCGGTACAGAGAGCAGTGGCTATTCTCAAGCGCCGACCGTGAGTTCGCGCTTGGGTTTGCCGTAAACGTGTCCCGTCTCCGCTCCATTTCGACGGAAGCGGTTCCAGTTCGCGTTGCAGCCGCTGCAAATCGGCGCGTAAATCAAAAGCGGTCTGGTAGCGCAACTCGCAATTTTTCTCCAGCGCGCGATTGATGATGGAATGGAGTTCGACGGGCAACTCAACATCGAAGTCTGTCACCGGAGCGGGCGCATGATTGAGGATAGCGTCGAAGATGGAAGCTTGGCTCGAACCTGTGAACGGCGCCCGCTCCGTGATCATTTCATAGAGTACGACCCCTAAGCTCCACAAGTCCGTGCGGCCATCCACCGGTTGATTCAGCGCCTGTTCTGGCGACATATATTTGATCGTCCCGATGATGAGACCCGGATGCGTTTGTGGCGAAGGTGATAGAGACTCGGCATAATTCTCAGACTGTTCCGCTAACTTCGCCAGACCGAAGTCGAGCACTTTCACATAGCCGTCAGGCCGCAGCACGATGTTCTCCGGTTTGATGTCCCGGTGCGTGATGCCGGCGGTGTGCGCGGCGTGTAAGGCTTCGGCCACTTGCGCCGCGATGCGAACGGCTTCGAGCATCTCTATACGCCCGGCCTTGACGCGCGCGCGCAGAGTTTCGCCTTCGACATATTCGGTGGCGATGTAATGTGTGGCATCAACTTGCCCGATGTCATAAATGGTGATGATGTTCGGGTGATTAAGAGCTGAAGCGGCCCGCGCCTCGTTCGCAAAGCGCCGCACGCGGTCAGGGTCGGCGACGAACGGCAGGGGCAACATCTTGAGCGCGACTTTACGTGCGAGGCGCGCGTCTTCGGCCAGATAAACTTCGCCCATCCCGCCCGCGCCTAGCAGCGAGAGGACGCGGTAGGGGCCGATTTGCCGTTTGGCTCTGGCAAAAATTGTGTCGCCCGCCACGGCGCGCGCGGCGAGTTTGATCGCCGAAGTTTCGATAAATGTTCCCGCCTGTTCGTGCGCCGC
>JBPCPQ010000221.1:0-10285 GCA_050999015.1 Pyrinomonadaceae bacterium
GCGGCGGAAAAGGCGACCATCGGCGGCGACGCTCTTCATCTCCGCATCGCCGTTGATTACTCGGCGCGCGATTCAATTCTGCGCGCGGCGGAACTCGTGCGCGGCGATGAAGAAGTAACCCGCGAAAATTTTGCGCGTCTGCTTGGCGAAGCGTGCCATGAAACAGTGCCTGCGCCGGACGTTGACTTACTAATTCGCACCGGCGGCGAGCGGCGTCTCAGTGACTTTCTTCTGTGGGAGTGTGCCTATGCCGAAATGCTCTTCGTCGCCGTGATGTGGCCGGACTTCGACAAGAGCGATCTGGAAAGAGCCGTCGAAGATTTTTACAACCGCGAGCGCCGCTTCGGGTGCGTACCTGAGAAGGCGAAGATGGCGAGCAATGTTCAGAGCGTTTCCAAATTAGGTACTAGCTAACGTCGGGAAGGAAGGGCAGAAGCCCGCGCGTCAGCAACGGCGTAACGGTCGCGCCCGAAGAGACGCCCTCCCTCACGGTCGGGCTTGCGGCCCGTTGAGGTTTCATGATGGTAACGAATTACGATGTTGTTGTAGTCGGTGCTGGGCTAGCCGGTCTTCGAGTGGCCGCATTATTGGGTGAGCGCGGCATGCGCGTTTTGCTTGTTGACCGTAAGGAATCATTAGCCGAGTCAATTCACACAACGGGCATTTTTGTGCGGCGGACGTTTGAGGATTTCAATTTCCCGGAAGCGTGCCTCGGCCCGCCGGTGCGACACGTCACGCTGTACTCACCAAAGCGGCGGGCGATGAATCTGGAAAGTTCTTTTGACGAGTTTCGTGTCGGGCGGATGGGCGCCCTTTATCTTCACTACCTCAACGAGTGCCAACGCGCCGGGGTGCAATGGTCGCCCTCGACGCGCTACAGAGGAAGCGAAGACGCGGGCGCGGTCTCAATCGTGCGGCTTGAGAGCGGCGGCCTTCAATGGTCGGTGCGAACCCGCTACGTGGTCGGCGCCGACGGCGCACAATCCCGCGTTGCGCGCGACCTCCGCCTCGACACGAACCACGAATGGATTGTCGGCGTCGAAGACGTTTACACGGGCGTCCCGCTCGACGGCCCGCCGCGCCTTCATTGCTTCCTCGACCCGCGACTCGCGCCGGGCTATCTCGCGTGGGTCGTGCAGGACGGCGAAGAGACGCACCTCGGCGTCGGCGGCTATGCCGCTCGCTTCGACCCGCTCCGCGCTCTCGAATCATTCCGCGCGAGCGTCGCGGACTTGATTGATTTGAGCGCCGCGCGCCGCGTCGAGCGTCGTGGCGGGCGCATCCCGGTCGGCGGCGTGCTGCGGCGCATCGCCGACCGGCGCGGCCTGCTCGTCGGCGACGCGGCGGGCGCGGTGTCGCCGCTCACCGCCGGGGGCTTAGACCCGTGCATGCGCTTGTCGGCGTTGGCCGCTTCCGTGATCGGCGAATATCTAAAGACAAGCGACCCGGCGATGCTCGCGTCATACTCCGGCGATTTGTTCCGCGCTCGCTTCGCCTCGCGTCTGTGGATGCGCCGCTTAATATCTTCGATTCAACATCCGGGCTTGCTTGAGTTGGGTTGTGCGACGTTGCGTCTGCCGCTGCTGCGCCGCGCGGCGGCGCACGTCTTCTTCGGACGCGGCTCGTTCCCCGACGTCGGACTGCAAACTGCGCCGGGGAAGACCCGCCCGGTGTTGCACCCACGCGCCGGCCAAATTACTCCGTCTTCATAACGGATACGGATCGTGCCGCCATTTTTACTTCTTTTTCGTGCCCCGGAGGTGGTGCTCATTAACATCATTCAAGTCCTGCTGAAATTAACATTGACCGGCGTCATGCTGCTCAGCCTCTCCGGCTCGTTGGGGCGCTCACACAAACTCTTCGAGCTGACCTCTCACTTCAAAGCCCAATACCTGATCGCGTCGTTCGTCTGCCTGCTCTCATTTTTCGTGCTCAAGGCGTGGCCGTGGGCGGCGTGCGCCCTGACATGCTTCCTTCTGAATCTATCTTTCTTGTTGCCGGTCTACTTCACGCGCCGACAATCAATGCAAGACTTGAGTAATCCTCGGTTGAAGGTGATCCAAGCGAACGTCCTCTACGACAACACCAACTACTCCGCGTTCATTGATTTCGTGGAGCACGAACGGCCCGACGTACTAATCGTGCAGGAAGTTACCGCCGCGTGGCTCAACGCCCTGCAAGCTTTGCGCGGCTACGAGTCAATCAGCCGCATCGTGCCGGAGGACGGCGGCTCAGGCATCGCCCTGTACAGCCGAATTCCTTTACGGAATCCCAAAATCATCTCGATGGGCGACGACAAGCGGCCCGGCATCGCGGCGACGGTCAATGTCAACGGAAGTCTCGTGTCGCTGCTCACGATCCACACTCACGCGCCGCTCCGCGAGGGTCATTTCGAGTACCGCAACGAGCAACTCGCGGCGGCGGCCCGGTACGTCCGACATTTGCCGTCCCCGAAAATTTTCGTCGGCGATTTGAACACTTCTTTGTGGTCGCCTTACTACTCTGACTTTATGCGGGAGACCGGACTCGTTGACGCGAGAGAAGGCTTCGGCGTGCTGCCGTCGTGGCCGACCTTCATGCCGTTCGGTTCGTTGTTGATGATTCCGATTGACCATTGCCTCGTCAGCCCCGACGTCAAAGTTCTGAACACCAGCATCGGCGCCGACATCGGTTCGGATCATTTGCCCTTAATCGTCGAGCTTGAAATTCCGGCATCAGGGGGTCGAGAATACGACGAGTGAGAAACAGATGGATCGACGGACGCGGAAAGGGAACTAACCGGCCGCCGCTGCGTGTTGACCCGTAACGTCCGCGCGGCACTTCCGTCATCCGTAGAACCGTTGACCGACCGGAAACAGGGCCGCACTTCTTCGGGAGATTCCATCATGAAAGAAAAAACCAAATTGGGTCTCGGCGTGCTCGAAGCCGCGCTGCTGCTCGGATTGTTGGGCGACGCGCTGCTGCGCGCGACGCCTTGGGGGCTGAACATTTTTCTGTGGGTCGGGGCGCTGACCGCCGCGATGGTCGCGCTGGCACGATTGAAGAAGACGACGTCTCCACCGGACGGGGAGCGATGGCTGCTGCTGTGCGTCCTCCTCTTCGCGTCGGCGTTCGCGTGGCGCGACTCGCCGACGCTGATGCTGCTCGACGGGGCGGCGATTCTCGTCGCGCTGTCGCTGGCGGCGGCGAGCACGCGCGATAATCGCATGCGTCTCGCCGGTTTAGCGGACACCGCGCGGGGCGTCATCGAGTCGGCGGGCAACACCGTCTTCGGTGTCTTCCCGCTGCTGCTGAGCGACATCGGATGGAAGGAGATTCCGCGCGCGAAGTGGTCGCGCTACGTGATGCCGGTCGTGCGCGGACTTGTGATCGCGGTGCCGCTGCTGGTCGTCTTCGGCGCGCTGTTAATGGCGGCGGACGCGATTTTTGAAGACATCGTGCAGAGCACTTTCCGCGTCAACGGCGAAGAAGCTTTGACGCACGCGGTGATCGTCGTCCTCTGCGCGTGGCTGAGCGGCGGGTTCCTGCGCGGGATGCTGCTCGGCGGCGGCCTACAGGCCGCGAGCGAAAGCGCGACACCGTTTGCCGCTACGAATCCCGGAGACGGTCACGCCCGGCAGAGTGTTGACGCCGCCGGGCGCACAGACACTGACAACGGCGGCCCGCACAACAACGCCGTGCATCACGAGGCGGTGGCCGACAAGGACGGCCCGAAGAGATTCGCCGACGGAAGCAGTGTGACCGACGAAGTCAACGGCGGGTTGATCGGAGCCGCGCCGGTCAGCGCCGTGGGCGATGATGCGCAAACTTCTTCCGCCGGCCAGAGCGTTAATAATCCACCCGAAGCCACTCGGCGAAAACCGTGGTCGTTGGGAATTATTGAAGTCAGCACCGTGCTCGGCTTGATGAATCTCCTCTTCCTGTGCTTCGTCGCGGTGCAGGTGCGTTACCTTTTCGGCGGCGCGAGCCTGATTCTCAACTCGCCCGGAATGACTTACGCCGAGTACGCGCGGCGCGGATTCTTTGAACTCGTGACGGTCGCCGCGCTGGTGCTGCCCCTCCTGCTCCTCGCGCACTGGTTTTTGCGCAGAGACAATCCGGCGCACGAGCGTGTCTTCCGCCTGCTCGCGGGCGCGCAGATCGCGCTATTGTTTGTCATCATGGCGTCGGCGTTCGCGCGCATGCGTCTCTACCAGAGCGAGTACGGGATGACCGAGTTGCGGCTTTACACGACGGCCTTCATGGGTTGGCTGGCGGCGGTGTTTGCGTGGTTCGGGGTGACGGTGTTGCGCGGGCGGCGCGAGCACTTCGCGTGCGGGGCGCTCGTCGCGGCGTTCGTGGTGACGGGATTGTTGCACCTCCTCAACCCGGACGCTTTCATCGTGCGCGCGAACGCCGCGCTGGCGGGGACGGGGCGCGGCTTCGACGCCGGCTACGCCGCCTCACTCAGCGCCGACGCGGTGCCCGCGTTGGTCGGGGCGATTCCGCGGTTGAGTCCGCATGACCGCGGCGTGATCGCCGAAGCATTGCTGTCACGTTGGGATTCGACCGGCAATCACGACTGGCGCACGTGGAACTGGTCGCGCGCCGAAGCTGCGCAAACCGCGCGGAAGAACGAAGCGCTACTCATCGAACTGTCGCGCGCGTGGAAACAGGAGCCGGGGGCGGGAACAGTCGTCCCGCCGAATGCCGCACGCGAGGCGAAATACTGACGCCAATAAGGCGGTCTTCTTTCGTCGTGCGTCAGTTGATCAAAGGAGGCTTCGGTGGTCAAAGCAATGACCGAGCTTAATCTCACGCGCCAGCCCGACGGATTCGGTTCGGGAAAAGAGAGAAGGCGCCGGTGGTGGCGGCGGCAATTCGGGGCGGACGCCGGCGGCGTGCAGATTAAGTTCGATGTCGTGATCGGGGTCGTGCTCCCTCTGCTCTGCCTTTACTTCGATCCGATTGTCTTCACAAACTTCGGAAGCGCGGGCGGAGGATTACTCGAAAGCTACCAACTGTTCGCCTATCTCGTAATTGCGTTAGAGGTTCTGACGCTCGCCGGGTGGCTCGCGTTGGGAAAACGCGCCGGGGTCTGGCGCGTCGCGCTCGGCAGTATCATGCTGGCGGGGGCGCTCTTCTCCTCGGTCATCGGCGTCATCCTCCTGCCCTTCAGTCTCATCGGCCTGCTGCTCCTGATCGGGGCGCTCGGCTTCGCCCCGTTCTTCTCCGCCTTCGTTTACCTGCGCAACGGCTGGAGGGCGGTGAAGTTCGACGGCGCGGGAAGTCCGCTTCACGTCAGCGTTCTCGGTGCGACGGTCTTAGGTTCCGTGTTCGTGCTGGGCGGGGCCGGGGCGGCGCAGTGGACATTCTCACGAATCGTTTCGCAATCGCTCCATCAAGTATTGAACGACGCCTCGCCGCAAAGCGCCGACGCCGTCGCGCGGTTGAAGCGCCTCAACATCTTCTCCGCCGAAGCGCCCGACCGCATAGCGCTTGCTTACCAGGCGGAAACAGACCCGGCGCGTCGGGAACATTTGGCGAGGGCTTACGAAGATATTACCGGCTCCGATCTCGCCGAGAGGTTGCGGCGACTGGCGGATTAGGACTCACGCCGAAACACCTTCTTCGGGAACGCTTCGTTACCCGACTCAACGCTACAACGGAAAGTTGGACTGCTAAGGTATTGACTCAAGAAGTCTTAATAATTCTATCGAAAGGTGACATATGAAACTTTCTTTTGCGCGTCTATACGGCAATGTTTTGGCAAACGCTTCAGTTGCCGGTTTAACATTAACCGAAACGTCATATGCTCCAAGCCTCAAACTTCCGAAGCACTCGCACGAGCAGACATACTTTTGTTTTGTTCTGGAAGGCGGTTTTACCGAAGTTTATGGAAGACGCTCTCGCTCGTGTCGCCCGTCAACGCTTGTTTTCCATCCGGCGGGCGAAACGCACTCGGATTTCTTTCATGCCGATTCACGTTGCCTCAACCTTCAGATGAATGCTGCGTGGTTGGAGCGCGTCAGCCGAGAGACGAAGGTGCTAACTTCGTCGGCGGATTTTTGCAACGGTTCGTTAGTTCGATTGGCGGGGAGGCTCTTTCGTGAATTTTGCAATGGCGATGTTTTTTCCCGGCTTATTATCGAAGCTCTCGCGCTTGAGATTTTGGCTGAAGCCTCACGCCATTCTCTGAAAACCGCTTCGCACGCGGCGGCTGCTCCGCGCTGGCTTGAACAAGCGCGCGAGCTTCTCCACGAGCAATTCTGTGAGCGTCTGTCCCAAACTGAAATAGCGGAGTTGGTTGGTGTGCATCCAGTTCATCTTGCCCGCGAGTTTCGCCGCTTTCACGGTTGTACAATCGGCGAATACCTCCGCCGATTGCGCATCGAGTTCGCTTGTCGTCAGCTTTCTGCGTCGGACGTTTCGCTCAGTGAAATTGCTCTTACCACCGGATTTTTCGACCAAAGCCATTTTACGAGAACATTCAAAGCGCTTATCGGGACGACTCCGAACCACTACCGCATTGCTTCTCGCTTGCGCTAATCCGACGTTAAATGAATACAATCGCGTTTCTTCGGTGCAATAACTCAGGCGTTGCGGCGTGATAGTTTTGTTCTATGAAATACACCGTCGCCCTTTTTTTGTTGATGTTCTTTGGTTCGATTGAGATTTGCACGGCACAAACTCCCACAACATCTCCGCGTTTCAATTCAGTTCCGACATACGAATTGTCAGTTGATCTTTCGCCCGATGCTCACCGTCTTGAAGCGACGGGGACGATGCTCTTACCCTCTTCAAGCGAGTCCCGGCAAGTAGTCAAATTGGTCTTGAGCGACATGATGCGGAATCTGCGGGTGGAGATTATAGAGCCGCGAGCCAGCGCGGGAACGGCGCGACTCGAACAACAATTGAGCGGCGAAGCGGTTACTTGGACGGTGCATCCGGCGCGACCGATTCCGGCGGGCGAAGCGGTGCGCCTGCGCTTCGCTTACAATGGCGGCGAGCAAACGCGGCTCGTTTTTTACATTGGCGCGGAAGGCTCTTTCGCGGGCGGCAACAGCACGGCTTGGTATCCGCAGATTGAACGCGATGCACGCGCGATTGGCACGCTTCGCTTCTCCGTTCCGGCAGGCTACACCGTGTTCGCGCCGGGCGAAAAAATCAGTGGAAGCAGCGGCGAACCTCAACCGACGGCGGGCGCAACATTCGGGTTCACAATCACACGCCCATCCTATTTTTCATTTGCCGCCGCACGCTACACAGTCGAACGACGGCGCAGCAGTAACCGTACCCCGGCATCCGCCTATCTTCTACGTCCGCGTCCGCACATCGGAAACTTCCTCGACAACTGCGCGCGCGTGCTTGATGCGCTCACGCAAGAATTCGGGGCGAATCCTTACGGCGAGTTCGCGCTGGTTGAAGTGCCGACCGAACAAGCTGGACGCGCGCGCTTCGACGGCGCGAGCGGCGAAGGTTTTATCTTCTCCAACGGCAATTTTCTCGACGCAGATTTTAACGTCGCATACTACGGACACGAGATAGCTCATCAATGGTGGGGCGTAGCGATTGGCAGAAAGTGGTGGGAAAGTTCGCGCGGGCGATTGATGCTTGACGAAGCGATGGCGCAATACGGCTCGCTCCGCGCCGTCGAAACGATTGAAGGCACGCGCGCCGCCGAACGCTATCGCCGCACGGGTTATCCCGGCTACATAGATTTTCACAACGCCGACGGTTATTTCATGGTTGAGGCGGGCGGCTTCGACCACAAGTTGTCGGATTTACCCGACGGAGAAATCTCACGCATCATCGCCGATAGCAAAGGCTTTCTCGTATTCGATATGCTCTCGCGCACCGTCGGACGCGAAAACTACCGCCGCGTTCTTCGCGGCATCGCGCGGCGATACGCATTCGACAATCTTTCGTGGGATGAATTTCTGCGCCTCGTCGAAACCGGCGCGGGCAGAGACCTCGATTGGTTTTACGCGCAGTGGTTCGCGCGCGCGGGCGCGCCGGAATGGAAACTTGAGTGGCGGCAGGAAGGAAATTCGTTGCGCGGCGTAATCACACAATCGCCGCCTCACTACCGTGCCACCGTCGAACTACTTATCGAAGGCGACCGGCGGAATCTCGCGCCGGCAATCAAGTTGCGCGGAGAGCGCACCGAGTTTGTTTTCCCGGTCAACTTTCGCGTGCGGGCGGTGACGGTTGACGCGCACTTCCTCGTTTTACATCGAACGCCGGAGTATCGTGCTTTGCGTTCGGCAATGGGAGCATATTTGCGCTCCAACATCGAGCGCGAACAGGGAAAGTTTGACGCGGCGGAAAAGTTGTTACGTGACGCCCTAGCTCAAGAAGCTACGCCCGACTTTTACGGCGCGCGCTTCACCCTCCAACTCGGCTTAGGACAATTGTTGCTCGCGCAAAACAAGTTCGCCGAAGCGAGAGAACATTTGGAAGCCGCGATAGCGAGTCCGTCCCGGCGTGCCAACGTCTTGCCTTGGGCTTACTTTTATCTCGCCAGAGTCGCTAAAGAATTAAATGATGTGATACTGCTGCAACGCGCCGTTGACGGCGCAATCACGGCGGATACAGGCGTCGGCGGGCGGACGGGAGTATCGCGCCAAGCTCGCGCTCTGCTGCCAACCAGTCGGAACGGTGAGCAATAAATTAAGCAATGGCGTTTCATCAGTAACGGCGCAGCACAACAAGTCGTTGGACGCGAGGGCGGAACAGCGACTTTCTTATCGCGTCGTCCGTTAAACCTTAGCGGGCTTGGTGGCGTTTTCGCCCCACGTCAACTCCGCCGTTATACCCGATTGCAAGAAGAAGAGAGTTGAGAGTTCAAACTTTCGTCTACTGCTCCCGCGCGTTAGGGCAAACTAAAGTTTGAACTCTGAATTCTCTTTCGTCCGCGACACGGCATTAGCGACCGGGCGCACGCTGCGTCGGATGCGGCGCTGTGGGCTGCCACAGTCGGCGGGTGTGGCGGCGTCCGCTGTCGGCGCGGGGCGGCGTGAGTTTTAATAATGCGCAGTTGATGAAGGAAATGGTGAAGGGGGACTGTCAGATTATGCTCAAGCGAATCACCGCCATCATTCTCATCTTCGCCTGCGCTTCCGTGGCGTGGATGATCTTGGGGGCGACAATCTTTTCACGCACCTACTCGTCCGACGACGCGCTGGAAGGCCGCGTCGTCTCGACGTGGGGGGCGCCGCACAGCCAGTCGCCGCCCGTCGCTTCGAGCGAGCGCATCGTGCCGAAGACGACGGAGACAATCGAGAATGGCAGGAAGAAAGTTTTGACCGAGCAGGTGAAGGAGATCGCACCGCTGACGCTTGAGAGCAGCCGCGTCAACGTCGCGCTCGATCTCGATCATCGTCAGAAAGGACTCCTCTGGTACAGCACTTACAAAATCCGCTTCGACGGCATCTACGCTTTTCGCAACTCGACGGAAGGCGAGCGCGTGACGTTCACGCTGAAGTTTCCCGCCGACCGCGCGATCTATGACGACCTCGTGTTCACGATTGACGGCGCGGCAATGGCGCTCCAGAACGCGAACAACTCCGCGAGCGGCGAGGCGAGTTACGCAGTTGTGTCCTGAAGGGACACTGAAGAAGGTAGCCAGAGGCAAGCGCGTTCTCCGAGCGCCGCCTCTGGTTAAGAAATAGAAAGATGCCCGCGCCCTGAAAGGGCGCACAGAACTTTGGATCGGATACGTGACTCGCCGTATTTCTTCGCGCACCTTTCAGGGCGCGGACGGATTTTATACCTACCAGAGGCGGCGCACGGAGCGTGCTTGCCTCTGGCTACCTTCTCCTTGCTCTGAAAGAGCAAAGAAAACAAATCGCGTAACATGTGATAGTTAACTTGTTAGTCATTGATTCAGGTCGCTCATCGGTAATGCCTCAGTTATTGGTGGCAACGCTTGTCTAGACCTGCGAATAACTGAGCGTTTTGTGAGCCGCGCCCTGAATTGCCACCCGTAACTGAGGCATTACGCTCATCGTTTTAGTGGCGGATACGAAACCGCTTAGTCTAAGATACAGCTTCTCTCACAAAGCGTTAATGCAGAGTTGTGGACTCCACACGGGTAAAGGTGTGGGGCGTGACCGCTCTCACAGCTTCTGACGGAAATCATCTTAATGCCGAGTCTAAGAAAAGAATTCTTCCTACTGATCGTCGCGCTGATGATCGTGCAGTTAGCTTGCGGAGGACTACTGCCGGGGCGCTCCGGCGGTGACGGCACTCCGACGGGCGGCGCGCGTCCCGCCCCGCATTTCAAGCCGGGCTTCAATCTCTT
>JBPCPQ010000297.1:0-2819 GCA_050999015.1 Pyrinomonadaceae bacterium
ACTCAGCACTCAGCACTTATCACCGCATTAACATCGGCTCGCCGCTCTGCTCGGTGGTGTCGCGGAACTGGTCGCCGCCGCTGCGGCGTCTGCTGATGTGCTCTTCGGTGGTGTCGCGCGTCACGACTTCGTAGAGAATCGCTTCCTTGTCGGGCCGCTTACGCAGGATGCGTCCCAGACGCTGAATGTGCTCGCGCGACGAGCCGGAGCCTGAAAGAATTATTGCCACTGAAGCGTCGGGGATGTTGACACCTTCGTTCAAAACTTTCGAGGTCGCGAGCGCCAGCACGTCGCCCTTGTTGAAGGCTTCGAGCCACTGCCGCCGCTCCTTGATGTTCGTTTCATGCGTAATCGCCGGGATCAGGAATCGCTCCGAGATGCGATAGACCATTTCATTTTCGGCAGTGAAGATCAGCACGCGGTCGCGCCGGTGGCGCTGAAGAAGTTCCGTCAGGACGCGCAGCTTCGCGTCCGTGCCCAACGCGACGCGCTTCGACTCGCGGTACGCGAGCATCGCCCGCCGTCCCCCTTCGCTACGCGCGCTCAAGGCGATGAACATCTGCCAGCCGTGCAGGCTGCTGAGGCCGATTCCCTTTTCGAGCAGAAAGCGCCGGAAGATTTCGCGCTCGCGTTCGTAAGCCGCGCGCTCCTCGGCGCTGAGTTCGACGTTGATACGAACGATGCTGTAGTCGGCCAAGTACTCGCCCGCCAGTTCATGTATCTCGCGGCGAAAAACGATGGGGCCGATGAGTTGCTCGAATAAGCTGTCCGCGCCGTCGGTGCGTTCCGGCGTCGCCGTCAGACCGAGGCGGAATGGCGCAATCGCCAACTCGGCGGCGTAACGATAAATGCTGCTCGGAAGATGATGGCACTCGTCGAAGATGACGAGGCCGAACTGACTCCCCAGACGCTCCATGAAACGAAAGGCCGATGCGTAGGTCGTCACCGTCAGCGCCCCGACTTCGTAAAAGCCGCCGCCGATTAAACCCAACTCGGCCTGAAAGCACGACAGCAGCAGATCGTACCACTGATTCATCAAGTCAATCGTCGGGCCGACGACGAGAGTTGAGCGTTTGACCTGCTCAATCGCCATCTGTGCGACGAGACTCTTGCCCGCGCCGGTCGGGAGAATCACGACGCCGCAACGCTGCGCGCGTCGCCACTCGTTGATCGCCTCCTGTTGATAAGGTCTGGGTTCGACGAGAAGCTTTGTCGGGAAATCGAATTGGTGATAGGAGCGCGCGTTGTCTTCGTAAGGAATCTCGCGGCTGATGAACTCTCTGATGATGTGACGATACGACCACGCCGGGGCACGCCAGCGCCGCACCCGTTCGTCCCAGCGAAACGACGCCGGGGGCTGAAACGATTTGTCAACGCCGTCGAGCACAAGCGTCCCGGCGTCGAACCGCAGCACGGCTTTCGGAGTCGGAATCGTCATCGTGAACAATAAACGGTGAATGGTAGATGGCGCGCGTCGCTTCCATTTACCATTCACCGTTGACAGTAGCTCAATTAGAGAGCAATGGCAGAAGCCCGCGCGGAAGCCGTGGCGTAAAGCCGAGCGCATCAACTACGCCCTCCCTCACGGTCGGGCTTCTGCCCCTCTCTACCCCATTAGAAAGGAATGTCGTCGTCTTCGATGTCAGCGCCCGAAGACGGCTGAGCGGCAGCCCCGCGCGCCGCACCGCCCTGACTTCCCGCGCCGCCCTGACCTCCCGCGCCCTGACTCCGCGTCTGATCGTATGATCTGCTGCCGCCACCGCCCTCGCCTTCGCGGTCGCCGCCGCCACCGCCGCCCGCACTGTCAATGAAGTGCATGTCACTGGCGTTGACTTCGAGCGTCTGGCGCGGCTTACCTTCCTTATCCGTCCACTCTTCGACGTGAAGCCGCCCTTCGATGTAGACGCTTTTACCCTTTGTCAAATACTTCGAGGCCGTCTCGGCCTGCTTGCCCCACACCGTCACCTTGAACCAAGTAGTGATGTCCTGTAACTCGCCGGCGCGATCCTTGCGCCGCTCGTTGGTCGCAATGCTGAAATTGCAGACCGGCGTACCCTGCGGCGTGTAACGCATTTCGGGGTCGCGGCCGAGGTTTCCGACGATGATGATTTTGTTGAACGACATAATTAAGTCTCGCTTTCTAAGTTTTTAGTTTCGTGAATCGTCCCACAGATCGGTGAAGGTTTCTACAAATGAGCCGGTTGCAACGATGGGACAGTGTACCACACGGACTGAGTGCGTAAAACGAGGCACCTGCGCTGATGCGACGCGGATCATCTCCGGTTCATAAACGGCATTGGCCTCACGGTTCGGCGTGTAGGTGCGCTGGAGGCTTTACCTGTTACGTCCCGCATAAGCCGGTAACTGAAAGACGGTGGCTTGACGAAAGAATCTCCCTCGGATCGTTGAAGTGCGGATGGGCGCGGGAATGGTAGCGCGGGCGGCGGCACGGGCGGCATCATCGCGACGAACAACTCTCCCTCGGGGCACATGCACGATACTCTCAATTTGTAATCAATGTCCGGTCTCGGCGTGAAAATTCGTATCTTGTACTCCACACTTCCGGGCGGCGGCACCACGCGCGGCTTGCAGCGGCTACACGGATGGTCGCTTCCGTCCGGCTTACTCGCCCGCTGCTCTTCTTGCGCGGGGGCGATGATGAACGACGCGATCACAAAGGCGATTGTATAGGCGACTTGCCGCATAAGCATTGTTCTCCTCGCACCGTCTGAATCCGGTAAAGCGATGATAAAGCAGTTCGGAGTTTGAATCCATCTGAACAGCAACGCCTTCCTCATAGAAGTTGCCTCGTTAGCTGT
>JBPCPQ010000373.1:0-5987 GCA_050999015.1 Pyrinomonadaceae bacterium
TCGGAGGTCAGAGGCTAGAGGTCAGTTAAAAAACTGTCTTTACTAACCTCTGACCTCCGACCTCTGGCCTCTGCTGAAGTTACCGGCGCAGGATGCCGCGCCGTTCGGGAATGAGGCGCACGGGGACGGTCGTCCGCTGACCTTCGCGGATAATCTCGACCCGAATTGTGTCGTTGACTTGATGCTTGTCGAGGACACGGTAGAGGTCATCGCGGTCGGCGATCTTCTCGCCGTCAATCGCCACGATAATGTCGCCGAGCACAACATCGCCATCCTCAGTTTGCTCCAGCCCGCGTAAACCTGCCGCTGCCGCCGCGCTGTTCGGCGTCACCTGATAGATGCCAATGCCCTCAGACACCGGCAATCTTCCCTGCCCGCGAAGCTCGCGCGCGTTGTAGGTGCTGATACCGAGTTTCGGGCGAATCACCTCGCCATTGCGAATCAATTGCGGCACGACGCGCTTCGCGGTGTTGACGGGGACGGCAAAGCCGACGCCGACCGAGCCGCCGGCAGGCGAGAGTATCTGCGAGTTGATGCCGATCATGCGCCCCTGCGAATCGAGCAGCGGCCCGCCGGAGTTGCCGGGGTTGATCGAAGCATCGGTTTGAATCGCGGCGTCAATCGGGCGGTTGTTGCGCGCGCGGATCGGTCGTTGCAGACCGGAGATGACGCCAGTGGTGAGCGTGCGGTCTAAGCCGAACGGGTTGCCGATGGCTAAAACTTTCTGTCCGACGATCAGTTTGTCAGAATCGCCGAGCGGCACGACGGTCAATGCGTCGCGCGGCGCGTCAACCTTAATCACCGCCAGATCGGTGTCGGTGTCGGTGCCGACGACCGTCGCCGGAAAAGCCTTTTCGCCACCGAAGCTGACGGAGAGTCTCTGTGCGCCTTCGATAACGTGAAAGTTCGTCAGGATGTGCCCCTGATCGTCAATCACCGAGCCGGAGCCGGTGCCCGAACGCTCGCCCATGTCGAAGAAACTGCGTCCCGCTGCGGTCGAAGTGATAAAGACGACGCCGGGCGAGATGCTTTTATAGACCTCGATGTTATTGCGCTCGTCGCTCGCGACGGACGGGTCGGTAATGCCTGCGACGGGAGGAGTCTCGGTGAAGGCCGCACTCGAAGGTTGCAGGCGGCTGCCGAAACGGTCATAACAAGCAACGGTGGCGGCGGCAAACAGCGCCGACAGTAAGGCGACCGAAAGAATTTGACGAACAGTGAGCCGGTACATAGCTTTATTCCTTTGTAAGTGTAAAAAAACGATTGTGCAAGGCCTGCTCTAAGATGCCGCCACCGGGATTGTAGTTGCGCATGCATGCGGAGTCCGCGCCACGCTCACGGCGGCGTGAATACATAGCACAAACGAGCGGGACGTGAAAAGAGTTTCGCGGAGCTTTCGGGTGTGATGCGGCGCGCAGTCAGAGAATCAGCGCGAATAAACTTTCCGGCAGGTAAGAAGCATAAGCGACGAACTTTTCCGGCGCGCTCCAGCCGAGAGCCGACATGCCGGTGGCGGTATGGACGAGCATCAAGAGAAGGTAGAGTCCGAGCACGAGTTTCATGCCGTGTCGCGCCACGCGAAGGTGCGACCAGCGATAAAGAATGTATGCCACGAGCGCGCCGATTGTGAGCTTGGTGAAAAGAAAAGGCGTGTCGCCGATGTCAAGCAAAGACGCCATCAGCGCGTTGCCTTCCGTCGCCCAGCCGCCGCGCACCCACACAATGGTCAGTTGGGCGTCGAGCCAATTCAGCGCAAACAACAGGACGCTTTTCCAATAGGGGCTCATCAGAAGCGTTCCTCCCTTTCCTGCCAAACTTTGTTTAAATGACCCTTTTAACGACTGAACCCCCAACTCAAAAGTTGGAGGTTCAGCATCTTCTCAAAGGAGCAACTGTCCGTCTCACTTACGCTAAGAACAGTTCTAATGCGTAAACGGTTCCTTGAAAGGCAGCAAATCGTGATTCATCACTGCGTAGTTGAAATGTATGTGGTTAGCTAACGCCTCACTATCTCAACTCAAAGACCTACGATTTACGACTCACGGTTTACGATTCACGATACAGCCGCCTCGTCGCCGGTGATGATGCGTAGGCCCGGCGATTCCTGAAGGACGCGGGTGTTGGGGGGGACGCTGTGCGTCAGCCAGACGTTGCCGCCGATGACGCTGCCGTGGCCGATGATCGTGTCGCCGCCGAGAATCGTCGCGCCCGCGTAGACGACGACATCATCCTCAATCGTCGGATGTCTTTTTGTGTTGCGGATCAACCGCCCGGCGGCGTCCTTGTCAAAGGAGAATGCGCCGAGCGTGACGCCCTGATAAAGTTTGACGTTATCGCCGATGATCGCCGTGCCGCCAATCACAACTCCAGTGCCGTGATCAATAAAGAAGCTTGAGCCGATGCGCGTGCCCGGATGAATATCAATGCCGGTGCGTTGGTGCGCGTGCTCGGTCATGATGCGCGGAATCAGCGGGACACGGAGCTTGAATAATTCGTGGGCGAGACGATAGACCATTACGGCGTAAATGCCGGGGTAGCTGAAAATTATCTCGTCGAGGCAGACCGCCGCCGGATCGCCGTCGTAAGCCGCCTGCACGTCGCTCGCCAGAGTCTGACGCAAGTCGGGCAGTCGCGACAGAAATTCCGCTGCACACTGTGTCGCCTCGATCTCGGCGACGCTACAGGCGGTGTTGAGTTTCTGTCCATGATTGATGGCGCGCTCGATCTGCTCCGTCAGCGCTTCGTACAGCCACGCCATGCGCGACTCGACGTGGACGCTGAGGTCAGCGCCCGTCAACCCTTGTGTCCCGACGTAGCCCGGAAACAGCAATTCGTGAATCGTCGCCAGCACGCGAACCGTCTCCGCGTGTGACGGTAGCGGCTGGCGGTCGAGGTGGTGAATCTTGACGCCCGCCCCGGTGTACGACGCGACGAGCGCGCGCGCGGCTTGGTCTATCTTGTCGTTCATGAGTAAAACAGAATACAGAACACAGGAGACAGAGAAGGCGAGCCTTACGCTTCTTTCCACATTCTGTGTTCTGTATTCTGTATCCTTATTCGATTTCGACTCCGCGTTGCGCAGCGATGCCGCGCGCCTTCATGATGATGTCGTCGTCGGGCGGCGCGCTGCCATCCATCCACGCCGCGACCTCTTCGACGGGACGGCCTAAAGCGATTGCGAGCTTTTCGTCATCCGCTTCAAATCCGCTGTCGCGCAGACGCTTGAGCATCTCAAGCCCCGCCCCCTCGCTCGTTCCGCGATCATCCAACGCACCCTCGTTAGTGTTTTCCATCTGTGTGCTATCCGCTTCGGTCATGCCCCGGCCTCCCTCAGTTGTTGTTGTTCTCCGACTGTTGCTTGATAACCCAAGTCCTGAATCTTCTTAATGAGCGTGCTCTGCTGCACCGTGTTGCCGTCAAATTCGACGACGGCGGTCTTACCGTTAAAGGTTACGTCCGCACGTCGCACGCCGGCTGTCTCCTCCAACGTCTCTTTAATATCAACGGCACACGATTCACAGTGCATGCCCTGAACGTGAAACTCGGCCCTCATGCTACCCTCCGTGTTGAAGCGCCCGTTGTAACTCTCGGTGCCCGTGCAGGAAGCCGGAGATTCACGAGTGCTCGAAATGTTTACTTCTTATCTCGCAAGCGATGCGGCGTATTATACATTAACGCGACAGGAGAAGAAGCGGTCTGCACGTGCAACAACCAATCCTGACCATTGATGAAGTGATTGCGGAAGCCGCCGGCGTGCTGCGAGAGGCGGGCGTCGGAGAGGCGGGCGTCGGAGAGGCGCGGCGCGAGGCCGGGGCGCTGCTCGCGCATCTCATCAAACGCGACCGCGCGTTTCTCATCACGCACGGCGACGCGCCTCTGACACCCGACGATCTGGCGCGGTTCCGGCAGTTAATCGCGCGGCGCGCGGCGGGCGAGCCTTTCCAGTACATTACCGGTTGGCAGGAATTTTACGGGTTGGATTTTGAAGTCACGCCCGACGTGCTCATTCCGCGCCCCGAAACAGAACTACTAATCGAAACGGCGCTTCAGCTTATAAAGGAGAAAACTGCGCCGCTCATGTGCGACGTGGGAACGGGGTCGGGCTGCATCGCGGTGACGTTACTGCACGAACGCGCAGACGCCCGCGCCGTCGCGCTCGACATTTCGACGCCCGCGCTTCATATCGCGGCGCGCAACGCCTCACGTCACAATGTTAGCGAGCGTCTGTCACTGCTTCTTTCCGATTGCTTCGCAGCGCTCGATTCGACGGACGAACCTTTTACAATCATCGTCTCCAATCCGCCTTATATTGCCGAGTCTCACCTCGTCGGATTACAACGCGAAGTGCGCGACCACGAACCGCGCGGCGCGCTAACTCCGGGCGGCGACGGCCTCGGCGTGATCCGCCGCTTGCTTAACGACGCGCTGCAGTTTCTCGTCGCGGGTGGTCACTTGGTTTTCGAGATTGGCTTTGACCAGCATGAAGCGGTCGCGGAGTTGATTGACCCGCGCGTGTGGGCGCTGCTCGGTATGCACAAAGATTTGCAGGGCATTCCGCGCATCGTCGCGCTCCGCCGGAACAAAATGTAAAGGGCGGAAGCCCAACCGTGAGGGCGTAATGGCGGCGACAGAAGAACGCCGTAGCTTCCGCACGGGCTTCTGCCATTATATTGTCTAAGTGAATTGCCAAAAGTTTTTTGAAAAAAAAGATTCTGAAAACACGCAAAATTGCTCGATATTTTCACGGTTTTCGTTGTTGAATATTCCAAAATGTTTTGGCTACTCACTTAGGCCGAACGCCGAAACTCTTATCACGCGCCCGGGTCTGGCGTATAATGCCGGCGAACAAAGCCGTCCGGGAGAAAAGTTGCGGCGCACGAAACTGCGCCCGCGCGTCAGCGTTGCACCAAATCATCGAAGGAGAAAGACCTGTGAGCGAAAACTCGATCAACCGACGCCAGTTCATTCAAAAATCCGCTGTGTTAGCCGGTGCCGTTGTCGTCGCACCGTTGGCGGGGGGAATTGACGCCAAACCCGTCGTCCGCACCGCGACCGATATGATGCCGCTCGGCAAGAAGGGCTTGAAGATCAGCCGTCTCGGAATCGGCACCGGCAGCAACGGCGGCCAAGTGCAGCGCGACCTCGGACAGGCGGGCTTCAACCGACTCATCCGCTACTGCTACGACAAAGGTATCACCTACATCGATACGGCGGACATGTACCAGACGCACGGCATGATTCGTGAGGCCGTCAAGGGACTGCCGCGCGAGCGCTTGTGGATTCAGACGAAGATGCGTTGGGACGCACCCGACATTCCGAAGAAGCCGCTCGAAGTGCTCGACCGCTTCCGCAAAGAACTCGGCACCGATTACGTTGACAGTCTGCTGATTCACTGCGCGACGAAAAACAGTTGGCATCACGATTTACGGAGCATGATGGACGCCTTCGACGAGGCGCAGGCACGCGGCTGGATTCGCATGAAAGGCGTGTCGTGTCACGGACTGCCGGCCTTACAGCGCGCGACGAATGTTGATTGGGTGGAGGTGCAACTGGCGCGCGTCAATCCGCAGGGCCGCCACGTTGACGGCAAAGACGGCACGTGGGCGGAGCCGGGCCACGTCCCCGCCGCGATTCAGGAAATCAAGGCGATGCACGACAAGGGTCGCGGCATCATCGGCATGAAGATTATCGGCAACGGCGATTTCAAGAACAGCGCCGCCGACCGTGAAAAGTCTTTCCGCTACGCGATGAATTGCGGCTTCCTCGATTCAATCGTCGTCGGCTTCGGCACGACCGCCGAAGTTGACGAGGCCATCGAGCGCATGAACGGCGCACTGAACGAAAAAGCGTGAGGTGGTAAATCATCAATCATCAACGGAAATTATTTCCCTTCCGCCTACGATTCACGATTGACGGCAGAAATCTCCGCGCTCTCTGCGTCTTCCCTGCTTCCTCTGCGGTGAAAAGATTTAACCGCAGAGGACGCA